>NZ_QJTG01000005.1:0-223089 GCF_003217275.1 Bacillus sp. 196mf | reverse complement strand
GCTATTTTCCATTTCCGAAGTGTTTCATAAGACGGTATATTGAAAAGTGCTGCTGTTTCTCTGATAGATGTCCCGTGTTCATTCATATAATAAAGTACATCTAGTTTATACTGGGCTGGGTAGAATGTATAGCACTTTTCAAAGGCCTTTTCACCTGAAGACTCATATCGTCTAATCCACTCACGAAGTACGCTAGGGTTAACTCCTATAGATTTAGCAATTATTTTTCCACTTTCTGTACCATCTAAATATCGTTTCACCGCTTGGGTTTTTTCTTTTGAAGAAAATTTAGCCATAAAAAATGCACCTCCAATTGTTAGACTGTGTCTAACAATTGGGGTGCACTTCATCCTTAAAGAATGGCTTTTTTTATTATTGATAAATCTCTTTATATTTCTTATACTCTGCTTCAGAACATAGTACGAAATGCCCTGGGCGAATTTCACGCATTGTTGGCACTTCGCTACCGTAATCATGCTGCGATGGATCGTATACGATACGTTTACGATTGCGCTCATAATCTGGATCTGGTAGCGGAATTGCTGATAATAGTGATTTCGTATATGGATGAACTGGATTCGCATATAACTCTTCACTTGTTGTTAGCTCAACGATTTGACCACGGTACATTACACCGATGCGGTCACTAATGTATTTTACCATTGATAAATCATGGGCAATAAATAAGTATGTTAGACCTTTTTCTTTTTGTAGCTTTTTCAGTAAGTTTACAACTTGCGCCTGAATCGATACGTCAAGTGCTGAGATCGGCTCATCCGCAATGATAAATTCTGGTTCTACAGCAAGCGCTCGAGCGATACCGATACGCTGACGTTGTCCACCTGAGAATTCGTGCGGGAAACGGTTTGCGTGCTCTTTATTTAAACCAACTGTGTTTAATAGTTCATGAACACGGTCCATGCGCTCTTTTTTACTTTTCACTAATCCGTGAATATCAATACCTTCTGCGATAATATCCCCTACTGTCATACGAGGATTTAATGATGCGTATGGATCTTGGAAAATCATTTGCATTTTACGGTTGAATTTCTTCAATTCTGCGCGTGATTTCTTACCATGTACGTTTTCACCATCGAACAATACTTCACCAGCAGTTGCATCATATAAACGAATAATCGTTCTTCCAGTTGTTGATTTACCACAACCTGATTCTCCTACAAGACCAAATGTTTCTCCGCGGTAAATATCAAATGAAATATCATTAACCGCTTTGACAACACCACCACTCACGTCGAAGTGCTGCTTTACATTTTTTACTTCAATTAATTTCTCACGTTGTTTAGTCATGTTGTTCACCTGCTTTCATTTGAAGAATGCGTTTTTCAACGACTGCCGGTGGTTTTACTTCTGGAGCTTGCTCGTGAAGTAACCAAGTTGCCGCATAGTGTGTATCACTTACTTTAAATAAAGGTGGGTCCATTTCAAAATCAATTTTTAATGCCTGTGGGTTACGTGGTGCAAAAGCATCACCCTTCGGCGGCTTCAATAAATCCGGAGGCGTTCCAGGAATTGCGTATAACTCTTCCTCTGAGCCATCTAAACTTGGCATAGATGCGATTAAGCCCCAAGTATATGGATGTTTCGGATTATAGAAAATTTCATCTACAGTTCCAATTTCAACAACTTTACCAGCGTACATAACTGCCACTCGGTCAGCAACGTTTGCTACTACACCTAAGTCATGCGTAATGAAAATAATTGCCGCTTCTGTTTTTTGCTGAATGTCTTTCATAAGTTCTAAAATTTGTGCCTGAATCGTAACGTCTAGCGCTGTTGTCGGCTCATCGGCAATTAATAATTTCGGGTTACAAGCTAACGCCATCGCAATAACTACACGCTGTCTCATACCACCTGAGAACTGGTGAGGATATTGTTTTAAACGAGCTTCTGGATTTGGAATACCTACAAGGTCGATTAATTCTAAAGCAACTTTACGTGCGTCTGCTTTACTCATCCCTTGGTGTTTAATAAGGCCTTCCATAATTTGATTTCCAATTGTCATCGTTGGGTTTAATGATGTCATTGGATCTTGGAAAATCATCGCGATATCTTTACCACGTACTTGCTGCATTTCTTTTTCTGTTAATTTCGTTAAGTCACGACCTTCAAATACGATCTCACCATTTTTAATGCGTCCAGGAGGATTCGGAATTAATCCCATTAACGCTTTAGAAGTAACTGATTTCCCTGAACCAGATTCTCCTACAATCGCCAATGTCTCTCCTTTTTTCAAATCAAAAGTAACGCCGCGTACAGCTTGCACTTCACCTGCATGTGTATCAAAGGAGACTTGTAAATCTTTTACCTCTAACAATGTTTTCATCTTTGCCTCTCCCCTCTTTTACTTACGCATTTTTGGATCTAACGCGTCGCGTAATCCGTCTGCCATTAAGTTAAACGCTAAAATTAATATACTGATGACAACCGCAGGGATGAACATCATATGCGGATACGTTTGAATAGATTTATAACCATCATTTACAAGAGAACCTAGTGACGCAAATGGTGGCTGAATTCCTAAACCGATGAAACTTAAGAACGCTTCACCAAACACCGCTGATGGAATTGTAAACATTGTCATTACGATAATAGGTCCCATTACGTTTGGAATTAAATGTTTCACAATTAATTGTGTATTTGTTGCACCTAATGTACGAGATGCTAATACATATTCTTGGTTTTTTAATTTCAGGATTTGCCCACGAACGATACGCGACATCCCTATCCAACCTGTAATTGCCATTGCGAGTGTAATTGACCATATACCAGATCCCATAATGATTACCATTAAGATAACGATGATTAAGTATGGAATACCGTTAATAATCTCCATAATACGTTGCATAATATTATCTACTCTGCCGCCATAAAACGCCGAAATACCTCCGTATGCAACCCCAATTACTAAGTCAATTGCTGCTGCTAAAAGAGCGATATATAATGATACGCGTGTACCTTCCCATGTTCTTGTCCATAAATCACGACCAAGATCATCTGTACCAAACCAGAAGTACTCTTTAATATCACGTTTTTCATATTGGTCAACACCATATTGATCTGTACCGTCAAATGGTAACCAATGAACATTTTCAATAACTGGAATTTTGGGTGGCATTTTCGCACGACCTAAATCTTGCTCTTTATACGAGTGTTTACTTACCATCGGTCCAAAAATCGCTAGTAATATAATAAGGCTTAATAATACGAAACCAATCATCGCACCTTTATGTTGGAATAAACGTCTTCTTACATCTTGCCAAAACGTTAAGCTTGGACGGGCAATGACTTCATTATCAACATTATTTTGATTGGCTTGTTGAAATAAATCTGGAGATAATTTTTGTACATCTTTCATCATTTTTTCCCTCCCGCTAAACGAATACGAGGATCAATAATTCCGTATAAAATATCGACAATGAAAATAACTAAAATGAAGATAGCACTATAGAAAATCGTAGTTCCCATAATAACTGTATAGTCATTCACTGTAATAGATTTAACGAATTGTTCCCCAAGCCCTGGTACAGCATAAATTTGCTCGATAACAAGTGTTCCTGTAATTAATGCCGCAACCATTGGTCCTAAAATTGTTACTACTGGAATTAATGCGTTACGAAGTGCGTGTTTGACAATGATAACGCCTTGGCTAATTCCTTTTGCTTTTGCTGTTAAAATGTAATCGGCTTGCATAACTTCAATTAATTCTGCACGAGAGAAACGTGCGATTGTTGCGATAACTGCCATCGATAAAGCAATTGTAGGCATTACTGTAAACTCTGGTCCTTTCCAGAACGCTACTGGGAACCAACCAAGTTTTACCCCTACGAAATATTGTAGTAAAGCGGCGAATACGAATGATGGTACCGACATCCCGAGTACGGAAATAATTGTCGCTCCATAATCGACCCACGTATTGTTACGAAGTGCCGCAACGATTCCTAAAATTAAACCAATAAATGTTCCTAATATAATCGCTTGTAAACCAAGTTGTGCTGATGGTCCAATGCGATCCACAATCATATCTGTTACTGGACGGTTATCATATTGGAATGATACCCCTAAATCACCTTTTGCTAAGTTACCTAAGTAACGCGCATATTGAACTGGTACTGGATCATTTAAACCATATTTTTCAAGAATGATTTCTTTTTGTGCCGGTGATAGCTTCTCCTGGTTTTTAAGCGGAGAACCCGGAAGTAATTTCATCAAAAAGAAAGTCAGCGTAGTAATTAAAAATAATGTCAAAGCCATGTACACGAAACGTTTTAATACATAACGTCCCATAGTCAAGCACCTCCCCGTTTTTCTCAAAAGCAATAAGATAGTTTGAAATATTCTTACTTTTATTTTTTTAAAATAAGAGCATATGCCCATCATAGGCATATACCCCTGTAAACGATGGAAAAAAAGATTATTTTTGTTCAACAGATGCCCATTTGTAAGTTAATCTACCACCATAGTTGATTGGTATAATATCTTTTACAGCATCTTTTACTATATATGCTGAACCTTTTTGGAAGATTGGAGTGATAACTGCATCCTCTTTAATTAACATCTTCTCTACTTCTAAAAGGTTGTTCCAGCGTGCTTGTAAATCTTTTGTATCTGTTTTAGCTTTTAGAATTAACTCATCATATTTCTGATTAGAATACCCTGTTTTATTTTGAGAACCATTTGTAACAAACATATCTAAATATGAGATTGGATCTGGGAAATCTGGGCCCCAAATACCAAACGCAATATCATATTGCTGAGAATCTTCTAATTTATTTTTTTGTGCAAATGGCTGCTGTTTAATTTTAATTGATAAACCAGGTAAGTTTTTTTCCATCTCACCTTTTAAGAATTCACCAACCTTTTTTGCATCTTCATTATCAAAGTTTAAGAATTCTAGTTCGATTTTATCAGTGCCAAGCTCTTTCTTCGCTGTTTCCCAAAGCTTTTTCGCTTCTTTTGGATTCGTTTCAACTAGCTTTCCATTTTCAGATCGGAAATCTTTTTTATTCGGACCTTCAGCGAAATCTTTTCCAACAAATCCATAAGCTCCAATCGCACCATTATTTAAAATAACTTTCGCAATGTTATCACGATCAAAGGACATTGAAATTGCTTTTCTTAAGTTTTTATTACTTAAGTATTGATTACTTTGATTAAATCTTAGGTAAGCAACCCCTGCTTCTTTTCTTGTGTGGAATTCTGAGCTTTGTCTAAACTTATCAACAAATTCTGAAGTTAGAGCCGCACGATCAATCGAGTTTGTCTCATATAAATTTACATCAGTTGACGTATTTTTTACAATATTAAAGTTAATCTCTTCGATTTTAACCGTTTTATTATCCCAATATGATGGGTTCTTCTTAAACTGGAAGCTTTGCTCATGTTTCCAATCACTCATAACAAATGGCCCATTATATAATGTTGTATTTGCCTCTAACCCAAACTTATCACCTTGTGCTTTTACAAAGTTTTCATTTAGTGGGTAAAATACCGGATAAACTGTTAAATCAACAAAGTAAGGAACGGGATTGTCTAATTCCACTTCTAATGTATAATCATCAATCGCTTTTAAACCTAATTGGTCAGCAGGTAATTCTTTTTTATGAATTTTCTCTGCATTTTTAATATCAAACATAATGTACGAATACGTCGCTTTTGTATCTGGATTTACTGCTCTTTTCCATGAATACACAAAGTCTTTTGCTGTTACAGGCTCCCCATTCGACCATTTTGCATCTTTTCTTAATTTAAATATGTATTTCTTTCCGTCATCTAGCTTTTGAACATCTTCTGCAATTCCAGGCACTCTCTTTTGATCTTTGCCGATACGATATAAACCTTCCATCGTATTATTTAATGCTGTAGAAGATGCAGAGTCAGATGCTAGCGATGCATCCATTGACGGAATTTCAGATAACTCTGTTAAATTAAGAACCTGCTTTCCGTTACTACTACTCGTAGTTTTTTCTTTCCCTTTTGCTTTTGCGTCATCTTTTTGGTAGCTACACGCACCCAGCAACATACTTGCAGTTAAAGTCGATGCAAGTAATAACGGTATCTTTTTCTTCATGTTGTGTTGCCTCCCCTAATTGCACTTCCTGTACCCTCACTTGTTAAAAAGTAGAATTGAAAGAATAATCTCCAAGTTTCTACAATTTTCATTATACATATAATATAACAATTGTGAATATAGTTTTTTGTTTTTTTGTTAAAATTTTTAATAAAATGTTTATATTTTTATTTTTTTTGTAAAGGGATACGTTAACATTGATACCATCATCTTGAAATCAGACCTTTAATTGCGTATAATTTTCAAAAAATTAATTCTAGTACATATTATAGCTTTTATAGTATAATAATTCTAGTAATATTTTGACGGAGGGGAACATTTTGAATAAAGTTTTTTTTCATACTTGTATACTAATTTTCATAGCGATAATCGCTTCTAGTATTGGCGCATTCCTCATTTCATCGCAATTTTTGTTGAATTTTGTCAACATCTTGTTTTATATTGCACTGTTTTTTATTCTTATCGGCGGTTTTTTATACATATTTCAAAATGGTTTTTTCAATGTAACCATTTACGCATTCCAAAGAGTATTTGGTACGAACAAAAAGATTGACTCTTTAATTGAAGAAGTCGAGGAACCTACAGATAAGAAAGAACATATTTATAAAACATATTCATTCAAATGGACATATCCAATTTGTATTACAGGTATCGTTCTTGGGTTGTTCTCGACCCTTATTAGCTTTACTATTTTGATGTAGTTTGCAAACACTATCCCATATGATATAATAATCAGCAAAACATTTTGTTATAAAACTTTAGTTCTTTCATATTAAAAGAGCTCAAGTAACAATAAATAAATTTATATGTATGCGATGATAAAGAAGAGTACATATTGAGGCAATTTCAGAGAGCTTGTGGTCGGTGTGAACAAGTAATTGTACAGTATGGAATGGGCTTTTGAGCACCAAACCGAACCGAAAGTAGTAGGCTTTGGCGTTATATCCAAACGTTATTATGGATTAGAGAGACTTCACAGTGGTGAAATAATTAGGGTGGTACCGCGGTCCATTCGTCCCTATAGTTTTTGGGATGAATGGGCTTTTTTGTTTGCCTTCTCTTCCCCCATCACGCATTCAATTTTAGGAGGAATTACTTATGTCAGTTATCTTTTCTGGTATTCAGCCAAGTGGAACGATTACACTTGGAAACTATTTAGGAGCCATGAAGCAGTTTACAGAGCTTCAAAATGAACACGACTGTTATTTCTGTATTGTAAACCAACATGCGATTACAGTACCTCAAGATCCCGTACAACTTCGTAAAAACATCCGCAGTCTTGCTGCACTTTATGTGGCATGTGGCATTGACCCTGAAAAAGCTACTTTATTTGTACAATCAGAAGTACCAGCACACGCTCAACTAGGTTGGATCATGCAATCTGTTGCTTACGTTGGAGAATTAGAGCGTATGACGCAATATAAAGATAAAGCTTCTGGTAGAGATTCAGTTCCAGCTGGATTACTTACGTATCCACCACTAATGGCTGCTGATATTTTACTATACAATACTGAAATCGTGCCGGTTGGTGATGATCAAAAGCAACATATCGAATTAACACGTGACCTAGCAGAGCGTTTCAACAAACGTTACCGTGAAATCTTCACAATGCCTGAAATTCGTATTCCAAAAGTAGGAGCTCGCGTTATGTCCTTAACAGAACCTACGAAAAAAATGAGCAAATCTGATCCGAATCCAAAATCAATGATCAGTATGCTTGATGAGCCAAAAACAATTGAAAAGAAAATTAAGAGTGCTGTTACTGACTCTGAAGGTATTGTGAAATTTGATAAAGAAAACAAACCTGGTATCTCTAACTTATTAACAATCTACTCTTCATTCTCTGGAAAAACAGTTGAAGAAATTGAAGCAATGTACGAAGGAAAAGGATACGGTGACTTCAAAGGCGACCTAGCGCAAGTAGTCGTAGATGCAATTCGTCCAATCCAAGACAAATACAACGAACTAATCAGCTCACCAGAACTAGACGAAATTCTAGACAAAGGTGCCGAAAAAGCAAACCGTGTTGCATTCAAACAACTACGCAAAGTAGAAAATGCAATGGGGTTAAGTAGAAAACGTAGGTAACATATAAAGCGAAGGGCTAGGAGCCGGAGCTGGATTTCATATAAAGCGGAGGGCTTGCTACCGGAGCTAGGTTACTACAAAATTAAAAAACCGCCAATTGGCGGTTTTTTAATTTACCTTTTGCTCATTTTCCATTTCCCATAACTTTTCAAAAAATGGCTGTCCTTTTACGAGACGCTCGCATAATTGTTCATGTTTCTCAGACCAGCCAGCTTTCGCTTCATCATACAGTCTAGCCCAAATATCCTCGAACTCCATATGTTGAACCGTTCCATATGCTGATGGATCCCACTCTGTGTACCAATAGCGAATCTCTGCTGTATTTTTCGTTGTATGTAATTGATCTAACGCCATAAATAATAATTGTTTTAGCTGTCTTTCTTTACGAGTCAAGCCATTCATAATGAAAGGCGATGGTGATAAAATGTGGTGTTCTTTTTCTGTTTCTTCTACTTGGAACTCATACTTTTCTGCTTGTACGTTTTCTACCATCTCATATACCATCTGCTCTTGGCGTGGTATAAGTCTGCTTTTGCGAATTGGTACATTGTAACCAATTGTGTCAATCGCAATAATTCCTTTTCCATCTGTAACAACAAAGCAATACTCTTGCTGCAAACGTTCATGATTTTTACGAATATAAGCCTTATGATGTACGTCTTCCAGCATTTTTTGCGGAAGCTCTAACAATTCGTTCTCGATGTAATGATATAATGTGGCATCTACTTTTAATAATGGCACTTGATCTAATAGCTCAATCGTATCATCTTTCCGCCATTCGTAAAAATGACAAACGTTATACCCATTCTCTTCACCTTCAAACCAATTTACCCATACATCATGTAGATATAACATTCACTACCCCTCACTTCACTACTGTTTGTACCAATCATTATGTTCATTTTTGCTTAACTTTATTCCACTTGAGGAAATATATTCTAATTATTATTTTTTCTTCTATTAATACTAAAAAAAACAGGAAATAGAGCCCCTGTTTTTTTATATATGAAATGTATTTGCTTTATTCAATATTTCTTTTGCATCTATAGATAATAAAGAAAGTGTATCTCCTCCTTCCAAAGTTACACAATCTTTGACAATATGAAATCCAAGCGCATAGCCAAGCATCTTCGGATAAAAGTGAAAGCCATTTAATAAGATGTCATGTTCCCTTGTTCCTCGTTTTATACTTATTCTTTCATGTACAACATTTTTCCAATAATAAATAGCCTCTTCTTTTGAAAGATACTCCGTCCACGGTGCATTATTTTTTTCTGTATACCTTTCTGTTACTGCTTGCTCAGCTAGCCCTTCCATAATCATTGTATCAAGTAATGTATATTCTGTTTCTTTCGTCTCAATTTGATGTAACCTGCATATGTGATGGTATTCATGCGCCAATAACACTTTTAATTCTTCTACCGAATTCCGTCCACATACGAATAAGAAAATAACATGACGCATAGATAATCCAGCCCTACCGTTATACTCTTCTTGCACAGTTCGATTATAAGAATCTGATAATAAAATAAAGACAGGGACATCCGGACCTTTCAACCAATTTTTCAATTTATCATACTCCAGGCTCAACTCTTTCCAAATTTCCTTTTCCTCTAATTCTTTAATTTCCTTTTCCCCGCGCATGATCGGGCGATACATCCCTTTTGAAATTAAAAAGCGATACAACCTTTCTTTTGGCAACGGAATATACTTCGTAAATTTCTCACAAAGTTTCTCTGGCCGTCCATAATATAAATGTAGCCATTCAGCTGTTTCAACAATCCCCATCTTTATCCCTCCTTTTTCTTATGTATATGCTACAGGAGAAAAAGACGTAAAAATAAATAAGGAGTTTTTTCGCAATATCTTGCGGAAAAACTCCTTATTTTATCTATTATTTATACGATTTAAATACTAACACTGCGTTATGACCACCGAATCCTAATGAGTTACTTAATACTGCATTTACTTCTTGGTGTCTCGCTTGATTCGGTACGTAATCTAAGTCACATTCTGGATCTGGTGTCTCATAGTTAATTGTTGGAGGAATTACTCCGTCTGTAATTGATTTAATAGAGAAAATCGCTTCAACAGCACCAGCTGCTCCTAATAAGTGACCTGTCATTGATTTCGTTGAGCTAATTGCTACTTTATACGCATGCTCACCGAAAGTTTCTTTAATTGCCATCGTTTCATATTTTTCATTCGCATCCGTACTTGTACCATGCGCATTAATGTAATCAATATCTTCTGGCTGTAGGCCTGCATCAGCTAAAGCTTGACGCATTGCACGCACTCCGCCTTCACCACCAGGAGCAGGCATTGTAATATGGAATGCATCACCAGTTGCACCGTAACCAGCGATTTCCGCGTAAATGTGAGCACCACGAGCTAATGCGTGCTCTAATTCTTCAAGAATTAAAATACCTGAACCTTCACCCATTACGAAACCGCTACGGTTTTTATCAAACGGACGGCAAGCCGTTGCTGGGTCTTCATTAAATGTTAATGCTTTCGCTGAGCTAAATCCTGCGAATGCCATACTTGTTAGCGGCGCTTCTGCTCCACCTGTAATCATTGCATCAGCATCACCACGCTGAATTGCTTTAAATGCATCACCAATTGAGTTTGCACCAGATGCACAGGCCGTTACAGAACAAGTGTTAATTCCTTTTGCTCCTGTTGCGATTGATACTTGACCTGCTGCCATATCTGGAATCATCATCGGCACGAAGAATGGGCTCACGCGGCGTGGGCCTTTCTCAGTAAAAATCTTAAATTGTTCTTCGTATGTTTCCATACCACCAATACCAGATCCAATCCATACACCAATTCGAGGTCCGTTTTCTTCTGTAATTTCAAGCTTTGCATCTGCAACTGCCATTTTCGCTGCTGCTACTGCATATTGTGTAAAGCGATCCATACGGCGCGCTTCTTTTTTATCAATATATTTCTCGACTTCAAAGTCGTTAATTTCCGCTGCTACTTTTGCTGGAAATAGTTCTGGATCAATTCTTGTAAGTCGCCCGATTCCAGATACACCCTTTTTAATGTTTTCCCATGCTGTTTCAACATCTGTTCCGACCGGTGTAACAGCTCCTAGTCCTGTAATTACGACCCTCTTTTTTTCCATACAAAATACACTCCTTTTTTTCTCTCAGTCCTTATTTACCCCAACGAAGAGCAACTGCTCCCCATGTTAATCCGCCGCCAAAACCAACAAGTATAATTAAATCACCGTCTTGAATACGTCCGTTTTGCAATTCCTCTACCATTGCAATCGGAATGGAAGAAGCTGATGTATTACCGAACTTCTCAATTGTCATACTCATTTTTTCTTGTGGTAAATTTAACCTTTCTCTTGCAGATTCCATAATACGAATATTCGCTTGATGCGGTACTAAGAAATCCACATCTTCTTTCGTAAGACCAGCTTTATCTAAAACACGAAGACAAGATTCACCAAGTTGACGAACGGCAAATTTAAAGACTTCTCTGCCATTCATCATAACATACTCGTCTTGATATAGATGCTTGCCGCCGCTTCCGTCTGCTCCTAATTCGAAAGATAGAACGCCTCTTCCTTCTGAAACTGCTCCCATTACGATAGCACCGGCTCCGTCTCCAAATAATACCGCTGTATTTCGATCATTCCAGTCTACAATTTTAGATAGCTTATCACTACCAACTACTAATACGTTTTTATAAGTCCCCGTTTGAATAAATTGCTGCGCTGTAATCATTCCGTACATAAAACCAGCGCATGCTGCACCTACATCCATTGCAGCTGCATGTTTCGCTCCAATCGCTTCTTGAATGACACAAGCTACTGCTGGAAACGCACGATCTGGTGTTACTGTCGCTACTAAAATAAGATCGATATCTTCTCCGCTAATCCCTGCATCTTCAAGTGCTTTTTTTGCAGCCTCTACGGCCATATATGAAGTATCTATTGTATCATCGGCAATGCGTCTTTCTGCAATTCCCGTTCTCGTACGAATCCATTCATCGGATGTATCCATTATTTTTTCTAAATCGTGATTTGTGACTACTTTTTCTGGCACATATCTTCCGATCCCTAAAATGCCCACGTTCACATCGCAGCCCTCCGTTTTATATCAATTATTATGACTTGGTACTAATTTTAAAACATAAATGTATTTTTGTCTAGAATATATTTCGCATAAAACAGAAAGCTAACACATTATCCACTTTATTTTTCATTAAAAGAAACAGAATCATACCTTTTCGTGTTTCATTCCAAATAAAAAGGCCCGAACCGCTTCTACTCACGATTCGAGCCTCCCCTCCATCAAAAAAGAAGGATTTTATTCTTGATCTGCTTTTCTTCTAAACTAGAGAGTTCTCTTCACTACTTTTCCTTTATCCTATTCATATCTCTAGTTTTCCCCCAGGCGAGAATAAAAAAGGCCCTGACCGCTTCTATCCACGGTTCGGGCCTCTCTTCCATCTTAAAAAGATGCTTTTTATTCTTTATCTGCTTTCCCAAGCTCATAAGCTTCGTTCATAACTTTCATTAACAACTCTAACACCGGCTGTGCCTTCTCCATATCAATTGCAATTCCGTTATCATCTAAAATTGCCTTCGCTTCCGGTAAATGCTTCATTGCGATTTGTAAAAACTGCATGCTTTTTTCGTTCATATTATACTCTTCCTCTCCATTAAAACTTTCACATACAATAGTGTAACACGCGTGCTACTCTTCGTATAACTCTTTATATTTTTTCATGTGTGCCAGTTGCTTATTTAAACCGTATTCTAACGGAGTATTTCTTTTTATCGAAATGACTTCAATAGCCTCATCTCTTATTTCATTATTATTTTTATTTACTTTATCATCCGCGCGTAAAAGATTCATACCTTTTTCCCATAATGACTGTTTACCACTAAGTAAATTGTATATACCAAGATGCGCCCCGTTCGTTCCATTTTCCCATAAGTATTCACATACATCTTCAATGTAAAGCAAATCACTTCCTTTTTCCTCACTCGTACAACGGCACTCTTTTTCGTCTAATTCTGATAAAATGAGCTGATGATACATCATAAAGGATGGTTGCCACGGTCCATATAATGTAGGAACTCGAAATACACTATATTTTAAATTCCCTTTTTTCAATCCTTCTTCTACTTTCAAAAATAGGCGCTTATTTTCGGATTCACCTGTACTACTTACTTCAATAGAAGAAATTAAATTTAACTTCACTTTTTGTTCTTCACACATTCTTATAATTCGCTTTAAATATTGTAATATGACTCTTTCATTCCGAAATCCACATTGCTGATTTGGCTCATATAAGCAAAAGTAGACAGTATCGAATCTCTCTTCCTCTACCGATCTCCATCCATCTTCATCTCTTATCGAATAATACGTAAATAACGCATTTCGCCCAATTAACAATAACTTCTCTTCATTAATTTTGGTCATACTATCGAATTCATCAAAATCAAGACCATACACTTCTACTTCTTCTGCGATCATTTTATTCACAAGGTGATAACCTACAAACGTAAGTGCACCTATTATCAGCACGCGTTCCATACCACCAACCCTTTCCCTTTGAAACAAATAGCTCCTCATTTATGTATATGGGAGCTTCACAATTCTTCTTCATATTTTTTAAAGAAATCGGTCGTTTGCCTAACCATTTTATATTTCACATCTTGCAGATGGAATAAGACAGAAGTATCACATTGATTTAATTGCCTCATTTTCTCATATCTCCGCAACTGCTGTTTTCTTCCTCTTTTTTCTTGTGTTGATACGAAAATTTTAACAGGTACACAAGATGGAAGAAGCGTAAATGATTTCTTATTTATTTTTAAATCTAATTCTTCTTCTTTGGAATCATACGCCAAACTTAATTCCTTCACGAGTCTCTTGTAAAAAAACTTATGCTCTTTCTCAAAACCCACATATTCTGGTAAATCTAAACACGGATTTAACATAACAACAGAACGAATACATTCAGGATATTTGTTCATCATTTCAAGTGCCACAAGCGCTCCCATACCATCTGCCATAATGTGCATCTTCGCATTTAACGTCTCTTTTCTCAAAACAACATCATATAAACGTTTTGCCAGACGAACAGATTGATCGTTCCCCCAATGTCTTCCGTATAAATTAGAGGAAAAGACCGTGTAGCCTTGCTCAATAAGACCATGTAAGAAATAAGATTTACCCGCATGTTGTGTCCATAAACTTGTACCATTCTCAATAAAGTAGTTATAATCACCGAGGAGCATAACAGAAAATCCATTTGGCTTCTCCGGTAAATAAATGACACATGGTTCTTTTTCTAAGTAAAAAAAACGTTCCGTAATACTCATTTTTCCCCCGCCTTATTTTCTAAACATATAAAACCACTCTTTTATAATGTATGAACGGAATGCAAATTTGCGTTGAAAAATCTACAAATATTTTTCTATATTCTTTTTTCAATTGTGTTACAATAAGGACAGATTGAACGAATAGAGGTGTAAAATATGCGTTTCATTTGGGCATTAATTTGGTCGTTCTTACTTGTACATATGATGAGCTACGTAATTGGCTCTATGACTGGCGGTACATACGACTTTAACCAAGCGTCTATTTTCTCAGTTGTTCTTGCTGTATTAGTACTCGCAATTTCAGCTGCAATTCCAAACGAGCCAGTAGAACAACACTAAAAAAAGAGTCCGGATTTTATCCGAACTCTTTTTTATTTTCATTTCACATGAACGACTAATTCGTTATTTTCTACATCAACAACTACGTGACTATTGTCTGTAATTATTCCTGCAATTAATTCTCTTGCTAATTTCGTTTCCACTTGACGTTGTACGTATCGTTTTAATGGACGAGCTCCGTACATTGGGTCGAAACCAGCTTCTACAACAAATTCTTTTGCTGCATCTGTTAATTCTACTGTAATGTGACGGTCAGCTAGACGGCCTTGTAGTTCTTTTACAATTTTATCAACAATGCCTTTAATTTCATTCGTTGTAAGAGGTTTGAATAAAATAATTTCATCAACACGGTTTAAAAATTCAGGGCGGAAATGTCCTCTTAATTGCCCCATTACAAGGTCTCTTGATTCCTCTTTAATCGAACCATCTTCTTCTAATCCCTCTAGTAAATGAGCAGATCCAATATTTGAAGTCATAATAATAACTGTGTTTTTAAAGTCCACTGTTCTTCCTTGTGAATCTGTAATACGTCCATCATCTAACATTTGTAATAAAATGTTGAATACTTCTGGATGTGCTTTTTCGATTTCGTCTAACAAAATAACTGAATATGGTTTACGTCTTACCGCTTCTGTTAATTGACCGCCCTCTTCATATCCTACATATCCAGGAGGCGCACCAATTAAGCGTGACACAGCGTGTTTCTCCATATACTCAGACATGTCAATACGAATCATTTGCTCTTCACTATCGAATAAAGACTGCGCTAACGTTTTTGCAAGTTCTGTTTTACCAACACCCGTAGGGCCTAAGAAAATGAAGGAACCAATTGGACGATTCGGGTCTTTAATACCAGCGCGTGCACGAAGAACCGCGTCTGATACTAGGCTTACTGCTTCCTCTTGTCCGATGACACGCTCTGATAAGATTTGCTCTAAGCGTAATAATTTCTCGCGTTCACCTTCCACGAGTTTCGCAACAGGAATACCCGTCCAGCGTGAAACAATATCTGCAATTTCTTCTTCACTTACTTCCTCACGTAATAAACGATTTTCTTGTTTATTATGCGCGCCCATTTCTTCCGCTTCTTTTAACTCTTTTTCAATTGCTGGAATTTTCCCGTGACGAAGTTCGGCTGCTTTATTTAAATCGTAATTACCTTCTGCTTCTTCTAATTCACGACGCAGACGTTCTAAATGTTCACGTAAGTCACGAACTTTGTGAATGTCTTCTTTTTCTTTCTCCCACTTTGCTCTCATACCACTTGCAACTTCTTTTAAATCCGATAATTCACGTTGCAATGTTTTTAGACGCTCTTGGCTACCACGATCCGTTTCTTTTCCAAGAGCCGCTTCTTCAATTTCCAGCTGCATAATGCGGCGCGTTACTTCATCTAATTCTGTTGGCATAGAATCGATTTCTGTACGAATTGTTGCACACGCTTCATCAACAAGGTCAATTGCTTTATCAGGTAAGAATCGATCTGAAATATATCGATCTGATAAAACTGACGCTGCTACAATCGCACGGTCATGAATATTTACACCGTGATAAATTTCAAAGCGTTCTTTTAATCCACGTAAAATTGAAATTGTATCTTCAACAGTTGGTTCTTCTGCTAATACTTGTTGGAAACGTCTTTCTAGCGCTGGATCTTTCTCAATATATTTGCGATATTCATCGAGCGTCGTCGCCCCGATACAATGCAGTTCACCACGCGCAAGCATCGGTTTTAACATATTTCCTGCATCCATGGCTCCTTCTGTTTTACCAGCTCCAACTATTGTATGAAGTTCATCAATGAATAATAAAATGCGTCCTTCACTCTTTTTAATTTCATTTAATACAGCTTGCAGACGCTCTTCGAACTCACCACGGAATTTCGCACCAGCTACGAGTGCACTCATATCTAACGCAAAAATCGTTCTATCTTTCAATCCTTCAGGTACATCCTTTTTCACAATACGCTGGGCTAGCCCTTCAACAATTGCTGTTTTACCAACACCTGGCTCCCCAATTAAAACCGGATTGTTTTTCGTTTTACGTGAAAGAATACGGATTACACGTCGTATTTCACTATCACGGCCGATTACAGGATCGATTTTCCCTGCTCTCACTTCCGCCACTAAATCACGACCATATTTTTCTAACGCTTCATAAGTTGCTTCTGGATTTTGACTCGTCACTCTTTGATTCCCCCGAACTGTCATTAAAGACTGTAATAAGTTATCTTTCGTAATATGCAATCTTGTAAATAATTGATTTATATCGCCTTTTTCTTCAGAAAAAGCAAGCAACACATGTTCTACTGAAATGTAATCATCCTGCAGTTTTTCTGCTTCTTTCCCTGCTCTTACAAGCAGTTGTTGCAGAGCGCTCGTTACATACAATTTTCCAACTTCTGCACCGCTCCCCGTTACAGAAGGTTTCTTTTTAATTAAACTTTCAGCACCTTGCTTTAATGCTTCTATATCAACATTCATTTTTTGAAATATACGTACTGCTAATCCATCTTGCTCTTCTAATAATGCAAGTAATAGATGAACAGTATCCACCTCTTGGTGATGATGAGATACCGCTAAAGATTGGGCACTCATAATCGCCTCTTGTGTTTTTGTTGTCATTTGATTTAAGTCCATCTTTACAGCCCTCCAAAAGTTTGACTTTCTTTGACCTTTGATTTGATTATACGCCAACTGACTTTTTTATACAATAATTTTGCCTATGTATTTTCAAACTTATTATTGGAAAAAGAAAACAGGAACATTCATTACGCTGCTCAAAACAGTACGGTAAATGAAATTATAATGTGTCATGACAAAAAAGCCGCAATAAAGATTGCGGCTTCTGTTACGGTTTTCTTTTATATGTCCACTGACGGTTATGATTCGTATTATCTGGAAACTTTTCACCGGCAGTTAATTGTACCATTTGCGGATTTTTCACCATACTTCCCGTTTCACCAATTTCTACATAAACCCCATCATTTGGCGCTTTTTGTCCAGAACGAAACCTGCGATTTTGTCCCATTTTCATTCTCCTTCCATGACGTCTTTGCCTCATTAGTATATCCATTTTAAAAGAAAGCTTTTCTGTCATGTTTAGGAAACAGTACTACATCTCGTTCTTGTACATATATATGAATGACACAAGCGTAAGCAGGGATTTCTTTCCTACTTGTAGAAAAAAAAGAAACCAACCTACTCTAGGCTAGTTTCAAAGGAGAGTCAAACATATACGAGAAGATTACATGTTCATTATAAGTCTCATCACACGGGCAATGTAACCCTTTTCACAATTTGTACATAATGAAAGAAACATTGTTTGAACTTTCTAAAAAGATGTTGACTTTTCTTAATTTCCAACGAGAAATAGTAGACACCGCAGCACTTTGAGACGTAAGATGGATATATAGTGAAATTTTCATCTATGGTCATTTCACCAGGTCTAACCTCTTATTTCTGCATATTAAAAACGGAAATACAGATAGATACAAAAAAATTATTATAAGAGGTGAAATTATGAACAAACAACATTTAATCGCATTAGACTTAGACGGTACTTTATTAACAGACAACAAAATAATTTCCACTCGAACGAAACATACAATTGCAAAAGCAAAGGAACAGGGACATATTGTTGTTATTTCAACAGGACGTCCATTCCGTGCTAGTTATGATTACTATAAAGAACTTGCTCTTAACACACCTATCGTAAACTTTAACGGTGCTTACGTACATCATCCTCTTGATTCAAGCTGGGGAACACATCACTCTCCTCTTGAGCTAGCAACAGCGCAAGAAATTGTACGAGCTTGCTTTGATTTCGGCGTAAAAAATATATACGCGGAAGTAATGGACGATGTGTATGTTCGTGAAATTGATGAAGATAAAAAACATATTTTCGAATTCGGCTCTCCTAAGATTTTTACGGGAGACTTATTAAATATTTTAAACGATCATCCAACTTGCTTATTAATTGATGCACATGACGAGCATTCCACTGCAATTCGTCAACATTTAACGGATATGCACGCGGAAGTAATCGATCATAGAAAATGGGGCGCACCTTGGCCGATTATTGAGATTGTGAAAAGCGGATTAAATAAAGCGGTTGGATTACAAAAAATTTCTAGTCATTACAACATTCCACAAGAGCGAATTATCGCTTTCGGTGACGAAGATAATGATTTTGAAATGATTGAATTTGCTGGTCACGGCATCGCAATGGGGAATGCCATCCCTGAATTAAAATCACTCGCAAACCATACGACGTTAACGAACGAAGAAGATGGTATCGCTTTATATTTAGAAGAGGTTCTTGGGTTGTAATCTAAAAATTCCCTACTTATAGTTTCCTGCCAAATGTCCATACTATAAGTAGACGCAAGAGACATCGCGTCGATTGTTTTCAGCTAAATAAAGGGGGTTTTTCGAATGGGTAAAAAGAACAAATCAAAACGTTTTATCCAACAAGGAGCCGATGCTGTTATGAAGCATGATGCAAGATTCCCGTACAGAGGTACATTAGCTGAGGCAGAAAAAGCAAGAAGTAACTCTTCTTTTGGAGGGGTTTAAATGGGGAACTTACTATTCCAACAAGCTAGAGATGCTGTTGAAAATGCCGTATCTTGTTCAAGCGGTACTGAGCAACAAGATCTCGTGTATAGAGCAAAAAATGCTTTGCAATCCGCTTACGCAAACTCTTCAACTGCTGAAAAAGTTCAGCTCCGTGAAATGCAAGAGCAATTGCAAAACATTACGAATTTACATTAAAAAAGAGGACCAACTTTGGTCCTCTTTAATCTTTCCGAAACAATCCGAACACCCCAACTGTTTGCAATATATTTGTAAATGCACCTGGGTCCACTTGTCTAATAATCCTCTCTAATTCGTATAACTCGTAACGGGTAATAACCATCATTAACATTTCTTTATTTTCATTCGTATAAGCACCTGTTGCTGGTATCGTTGTAATCCCTCTTACTAATCGCGAGTGAATCGCCTTTCTTACGTCTGCCCCATTCTTCGTAACAATTAATGCTGTAATCTTTACATGACGAGTATGAATTGCATCAATAATTCTCGTCGATACATATAAAGTCACTAACGTATATAACGCTTTTTCCCATCCATATACATAGCCAGCAGCGATAATGATAATTGCATTAAAAAAGAAAAAGTATGTACCAACAGGCTTATCTTTTATTTTTGATAAAATCATAGCGATAATATCTAATCCACCTGTAGAAGCACCCCACTTTAAAGCAATCCCTACTCCAATTGCCGAAATAATCCCGCCAAAAATCGCATTTAATATGATATCATTCGAAACCGCTCTAACAGGGATGATTTCTAGAAACAAAGTCATAAATATAACACAAAGAAAACTAAAAAAGGTGAAGGCCTTTCCAACCTTTTTCCACGCTAAAATAACGACAGGAATATTAAATAAGCTAAACAATACTCCCGTAGATATGTGAATCGATAAAAAATCACCTAATATTTGTGATAATAATTGAGACAATCCAGCAAAGCCGCTCGCATACACTTTCGCTGGCGTTAAAAATAAATTCATCCCAATCGCGTTTAATAAACCTGCGATGATTACAACGATTAACTTCTTTATAAGTTCAGTATAATTCAACTTCAAATCCATTTCGAATCCACCTTTACCCTTCATAAATGCACCGCTATACATAGTCTTTACGAAAAAGGAAATGATAAACGTACAACGTTTAGAAATGGAGTTGATACATATGCCACATACGAGTGATAACGACAAAAAAGCACGCGATAATAATGCAAAACGCACACAAAAAAATGAGCAAGAGCAAAAAAATATTCAGCAAGGTAAACGTGCATACTCTAAAAAGACCGATCACCTTTGATTCCATCGTACATCAACAATTATGTTGATGTACTTTTTTACATTTTAAAGGAAAAAACATTAAAAATTCACTTCATGTTCACTTCTATATTCTACAATAGCGATAACATATTCGGATGAGGTGTTGGCATGAGAGGGAAACATATTTTCATTATTACTGCACTAATAAGTATATTGATGCTATCTGCTTGCGGACAAAAAAACGGCTCAGCTACAGTCGCCACAGCAACAGACTCGACTGTTACGAAGGACGACTTCGAAAAACAATTGAAAGATCGTTACGGAAAAGACATGCTATACGAAATGATGGCACAAGACGTCATCACAAAAAAATATAAAGTACCTGATGAAGAGGTAAATAAAGAAGTAGAAAAAGTAAAAAAACAATATGGAGATCAATTCAAAAAAGTATTAGAAAATTATGGTTTAAAAGATGAAGAGGATTTCAAAAATCAAATTAAGTTCAAACTTGCTATGAATGAAGCGATTAAGAAAAGCATTACAGAGAAAGACGTAAAAGACCACTATAAGCCAGAAATTAAAGCGAGTCACATTTTAGTAAGTGACGAAAATGAAGCGAAAGAAATAAAGAGTAAACTAGATGCTGGTGCTTCATTTGAAGAATTAGCAAAACAAGAATCACAAGATCTGCTATCAAAAGATAAAGGTGGAGACCTTGGATACTTCAATTCAGGTACAATGGCTCCTGAATTCGAAACCGCTGCCTACAAACTAAATGTTGGACAAATTAGCAATCCCGTAAAATCATCAAACGGTTATCACGTTATTAAATTAACTGATAAAAAAGCTTTAAAGCCTTATGATGAAGTGAAAGACTCTATTCGCAAAAACTTAGAGGAAGAACGTACTGCTGATCCTGTATTCAGCAAAAAATTGTTACAAGAGGAATTAAAAAAGGCAAATATTAAAATAAATGATAGTGATTTGAAAGATACGTTTACTCTTGTTTCACCGCAAGGAAATTAAAAAAGCACAACCTTATCTTTTTAAATAAGGTTGTGCTTTTTAATCTTCTATCTTATTTCTTAAAGTAAGTCCAACCTTCTTCTTGGTAAACTTTTTCTTCTTTCATCAATTTACCAAGTGCGCGCTTAAATGCAGCTTTACTCATGTTAAAGCGTTCTTTAATATCTTCCGGATGGCTCTTATCCCAAAACGGCATTGCTCCGCCTCGTTCTTCCATATATGCATAAATTACTGCCGCATCGTCTTCCATTCCTTCTTCTTTACGAGGAAGAAGTGAAATGTTAATTGTACCATCATCTTTCACGTCAATAATACGGCCCGTTACACGCTCACCGATGCGAACTTGTTCTTTTCTTTCTGTATGGTGTAAGAAAGCACGGAAATGCTCATCAGTTAGTATGAATGAACCAACTTGAAGCGAACGATATACACGTCCATTTACGTTTTTATTACGCATAGATGGCGTTGCATCTACGATAATTTCTTGCATATCACTGTCTCTTGCCGGAAGAGCAATTAAACGATCACGATTCGTTAATTTTAACGTACAATATAATTCGTCGCCTACTTCTGGCCATACCGGCATATAAATTGGGAATTCATCAGCTGGAATTAGTATATCTTTTGATACACCAATATCAACAAACACACCTAAACTAGGAATGACTTCTACAACCTTTACCCAGTTCCAATCATAAGTTGTAATAATCGGTTCCTTCATTGTTGCTGAAATACGATTTTGGTGATCAAGGTATAAGAATACATCAATCGTATCACCTTCTTCAATTTCTCCAGCTACTTCGTTTTTATGTAGGAAAATTTCTTCTTCTTCATTCCCAACCATATATCCGATTTCCGTTTCGCGTAAAACAGTTACCTGTTCAATCGATCCTATTTGCAAATACATATTTTTTAATTCCCTTCTATATATATAAAATTATCTTTTTTATCATTCCAAACAAAAGTTAATTATAACATGATTTTTCCTGTATTTGTCCAACTGCCCAAAATTCACTATAATAAAATGAGGTTCCATGAATATAAGTACGAAAACACTTAAGTCTAGACTCGTTTTCAGCTATACTTTAGTATGTACAGTACATAACAAGATTAGAAATTTATTTGGAGGTGCTAACTATGGCAAAAGATAGTTCTTTTGACATCGTTTCGAAAGTAGAATTACCTGAAGTAACAAATGCAATTAATATCGCATTAAAAGAAATCCAAAACCGATATGACTTTAAAGGAAGTAAAAGTGATATTAAATTAGAAAAAGAAGTACTAGTTTTAACTTCTGACGACGAGTTCAAATTAGACCAAGTAAAAGACGTTTTAATTTCTAAACTTGTAAAACGTAACGTTCCAATTAAGAACTTAGATTACGGAAAAGTTGAAGCTGCAACTGGCAACACAGTTCGCCAACGCGCAACACTCCAACAAGGTATCGATAAAGATAACGCTAAAAAAATTAACAACATCATTAAAGAAATGAAATTAAAAGTAAAAACACAAGTACAAGACGATCAAGTACGTGTTACAGCGAAAAGCCGTGATGACTTACAAGCCGTAATCGCAGCTGTTCGTAGCGCTGATTTACCAATCGACGTACAGTTCATTAACTACCGCTAAAAAAACTCCTCTTAATTAGAGGAGTTTTCTTTTTAGCCCTGCAGAGACAATATTACAAGAACAAACCATAGAAAAAGGGTATGTGCGGTAAAAATCGCTAAGTAAATTGAAAATAAGGAAAAGACACCTTAAGACGTTTTCCCTTCGATTTGAATTACTTTTCTTAGTAATTACATCCTAGGCCAAAGTCATCTTAAAAATTGCTATAACTCATAATTCCTCTCCTCGCCAAAACGTAACAATTTATGAGTATAAGAATATTTTCCAACCTTTAATGTAATGTAAAATTAATAAGTATTTTAAAAAATGTTAATTAAAAAAGAGTTAGAAGTGGTTATTTGAAGAAATTAATATTATGGTTTTTATTAGCCACATTCTCCCTAAATACTGTAGGATGTTCTAATAATACGAATACACTAACGGATAAGTCTAACTGTATCAACAAAGCTTGGTACAAAAAAAATATGTCATGTAATCATTTAAAAAAACATTAAATAGTTAATGATAAAGGTCATAAAAAAAGACACCTCAAAGTGCCTTCCTCCGACTTGAATCATCTCAATTTTAACAATATTTGGTTGTAATTAAAAAGAAGCATAAATTGTTAATAAAGATGCAGACTTCAAAATAAAAAGTACACTAAGTAAACTCTTATTCAAAAATTTATATTAAACACTAATATTTTAGAAGCAAGTTTATAAGTGTAAAACCTACAGGGATTTCCCCTGTAGGCTTTATTATATTTCAAGTGATTTCCAAATGTATTATGAGTGGCTTTTTTCAGTTTGGTTTTCAAAATATTTTTCTTTAACCATTTTTATCAGATTTTCTTTTTCTGTTAGTTCAAATATAAATAATGCTTTTTTCATGTTATTTGCAATATCTTCTTCATTCTGTTGTTTAAATCTTAATAAATTCCATCCTTTTAAATAGTAAAGTTCACCTAATAAGTATAGAGTATTTAGATTAATAGCTAATTTGATGCCCTTATCAATGTATTTTACCGCTTCTTCATATTGATAGGTCATACCTAAACATTTCGCTAAATTAAAAATGATTTTTAATTTAATCGCTTTATCTCTCGGAAAATCTAACTTATTAAAATTAGTTAAACATCTTCCTAATATAGTAATACTTTTATCATATTCTTTATTTTCCGCATAAAATATAGACATTGTCTGCATAATATCTATTTCTCTTTCTGATAAAAAATCAACATTGGTTAAAGTTAGTTTTAATGCATTATTTAAAAGCTTTAAAGCAGTTTTTATGGATCTGTTCACCTCAAATACAGCAATTGCTTCATGCCATAGGAGAAATTGTTTATCTTCTTTTGCCTGAAAATTTTTTTCATCTTTCTCTTTTTTCACGATTTCATAAAGTTCTTTATATTGTTTTTGCTTTAAGCAATCTTTTATTACACATTTTACATTTTCTACATATTTTAACTTTTTGTTTTGAGTTAATGCAAATATATTATTTGGGTCAATACCAAGTCTTTCTGATAATTGATATAACAATATACTAGATGGATAAATCATACCTTTTTCTATTTTGCTAATTTGACTTTGCGAACATATTCCATGACATAATTCGGATTGTGATATATTTTTTTTAATTCTAAGCTCTTTAATGGTAATACCCAAATCGTAAAATTCCATTTTCCCACCTACTATTTAGTACTATATTAGTATAAGAGTATTCTCTAACTTTTAATGTAATGTAAAATTAATATAGTTGCAATTATTGTTTGTTTCAAAGGTCTTTCTCTATCCGTATTGACACAAAAACAGGCTAGGAAGAAGACTTTCTCCCTAACCTGGCCCCACCGAACAAACTTACAAATCCAATAAGAAGACATGAACATAGAGTGCGTAACTTCTCATCTCATCTACGTTTCCTTTTAACTGCAATTAAAAACGCAATAAATAATACATTCACACCAACGATTAAGGAGATAAATAACCAATTCACACCTGTTTCTCTGTTAACTTTATACACGTTTGATTCTTCACGCTTTAAAACGAGATAAAATTTTCCGTTTTCCTCTCTTATAATTTCATCCTGCAACAATCCTCTTAACTCTTGTTTTTCACCAATTGTACTTGCAGGTAAGGAGACTTTTTGTGTTTCTTTCGTATTATTAATTGCTACTAAAGTTACTTCATTTTTATATTTTCGTTTTAGTATGCTCATCCCGCTCTTATCATACAGTAGCTCAAACGTACCGTGTCGTAAAGACGGTCTCACCTGTCTAAGTTCACCTAGTTTTGTTATGTGCTGCATAAATTTTTCGTCTGACTTAAAATCCATTAATCGTCTATTATCGGGTACACTTCCTCCATCTAATGCAATTTCAGTTCCGTAATAAAAATTCGGAATTCCAGGTGATGTTAACAAATATGTAAGCGCCAGTTTTAAACGTGATGGCGGATAATACATATTTTCTTTTGCAATACGCGCATATCTTTTTGTTTCTTGATCATCTAAAAACGTAACAAATTCCCCTTCTTTTTTACTCACATCGTATAACGATTTCACCGATACATCCACTTTGGAAAACGATTCTACTATTTTTTCGTTGTATTCACTATCCTCCTTTGTCATAATACGAAAATCTTTCTTTATCACTTGCATATCTTTTTGCGCGTTATCCCAAAAGGAACGTGGCTTTTTTTCACTATGTATAACATAACTTCCATCTAAATCAACTTCTTTTATCCACCATTTCATTGCATCAATTACCTGTTGTTCGTTTTCTCCAAGCGGAAATTGAAATACAACTTTCATTCCTTTTGCATGAGCTTCTTTTACAAGTTCTTTTACATCATTTTCTGTCCCGAAATGTTCATTTACCTTTTTAAAATTTCGCACGTCTAATCCATCGTACTTTCCACTTTCAAAAAGTGGCGAAAGCATAACGGTAGTAAAACCCATTTCTTTTATGTAATCCAACCTTTTTATAATTCCTCTTATATCCCCGCCTTGATACCCTTCTAAATTACCGACTTCTAATTGTTTGTCATTTTTCGGTTCTCCATTATTGAAGCGATCAATCATAATGGAGTATATAGCTTCATCTTTCCACTCTCTTTTTTCGTCTGCAAAAGTATGTATTGGTACAAACAAAACAAAAGCTAAGCAAAAACAAATGAATAGTTTCCTAGTCCGTATTTTTCCCACACGCATCCCCCAAGTTTTCTAATTATAAGAATATTATACCAATTTTCTGAATGAAACGCATATGTCGATTTCAACCCTCACAAAATAATACATGTTAGATTTCCTAACATCATGTATATAATTTTCTGAATTTTTAGTTGATTTTTAGTTTAATTTCGAATATGATATGAAACATAACAAAATGATGTTATTTTTTCTAACATTACAGGAGGGAAAATCATGAATATGGGAGATACGGTTTTTATGTTTGTAACGACAGTAATGGTCATGTTAATGACACCAGGATTGGCACTTTTTTATGGAGGTATGGTTCGCAGCAAAAATGTACTCAGTACAACGATGCATAGTTATAGCGCAATGGCTATCGTTTCGATTCAATGGATTGTTATCGGCTATTCTTTATCATTCGGACCAGATTGGCACGGGATTATCGGTACACTTGATTGGTTCGGTCTAAACGGAGTTACCTACGCACCAAATCCAGACTACTCATCTACTATTCCTCACAATTTATTCATGATGTTTCAACTCATGTTCGCCATTTTAACTCCAGCTTTAATTTCAGGTGCATTCGCTGAAAGAATGCGATTTTCTGCCTTTCTTATTTTTATCCTTCTATGGACAACGATCGTTTACAATCCTGTCGCTCATTGGGTATGGGGCGTCGGCGGGTGGCTAAGGGAACTTGGGGCACTAGACTTCGCTGGCGGAAACGTCGTTCACATCACTTCCGGAGTTGCTGGTCTTGTATTAGCTATTTTCCTTGGAAAACGAAAAGACATAAATGGTTCTTCTCCTCACCATTTGCCATTTACAATGTTAGGCGCAGGCTTATTATGGTTTGGCTGGTTCGGTTTTAACGTCGGCAGCGCATTATCCTTAAACGACGTAGCTTTAACTGCATTTATTAATACAAATATAGCCGCTGCTGCCTCCGCTCTAACTTGGATGCTTTCTGAATGGTTCTTCCAATCAAAACCGACTGCGATGGGAGCTGCTTGCGGAGTTGTTTCTGGTCTAGTCGCTATTACACCAGCTTGCGGGTTCGTTACACCTTTCTCCGCTCTTCTTATCGGAGCAATTGGTGGTATATTATGCTTTGGCGCCGTTTTCTTCTTAAAAACAAAATTCGGGTATGACGATACACTTGATGCCTTTGGATGCCACGGTATCGGAGGAACTTGGGGCGGTATTGCAACAGGACTATTTGCAACTACTACCGTAAACGGGGATGGTGCGAACGGATTGTTTTACGGAAACGCCGCTTTACTGTTTAAACAACTTATAGCGATTGGCGCAACATATGCATTCACCATCATCATGACGTATGCCATTATTAAAGCGATTAACTTCTTCCTCCCTGTTCGCGTCGATGAACATGAAGAACACATGGGTCTTGATATTTCAATGCACGGCGAGAAGGCTTATGAACATGCAGAGCGAGCAAACTAAAAAAGAGACGCAATCTATTGATAGTAGATTGCATCTCTTTTTTGCGTACTAGGCAACATACCCCACCTAGTATAAATGTAAATATATCATCGGTTTTTTGGATATATCAACGATTTTTCAAATATATCGATTGTTTCTTTCAATATATCAACGGTTCGACACAACATATCGATTTACAAACAAATTCCGACATAATTTACAAGCAAAATACCCCACATAACGTTATAGAAAAAAGACGACCGAAACCCGGTCGTCTTTTCCTATTTATTTCGGAGCATTTCCTACATATTGCGTAATATCAACATTTAATGCCTGCGCTAAACGCATACCGTATTCTTGATCTGCACGGAAGAAGTTACAAACAGCTAATAATTTTGTGCGTTCATTTACGTCTTTTAGATCATTTGTTAAGTTTGCAATTAAGTTATCTTGCTCTTCTTTAGAGAATGAACGGTAACGCTCACCTGCTTGTTTGAAGTCATTTGGTTTCTCGATTTTTTCACGAGATACATAGCCTTCTACTTTCATAGTTGAATCGCGGTAAGCTTTGTCTTCAACCGGATTCTCTGCATGACGGCTCGGTTCGTAGTTGATTGTAGATGGGTTTTGATTTACTTGCATCGCACCATCACGTTGTTGATTATGAACAGCTGCGTATGGGCAGTTTACAGGAATTTGTAAGTAATTTGCACCAAGACGATAACGCTGTGTATCTGGGTAAGAGAATAAACGACCTTGTAATAATTTATCTTCCGATGGCTCAATACCATTTACAGTTGCACTTGGAGAGAACGCTACTTGTTCTACTTCTGCAAAGAAATTTTTCGGATTACGATTTAACGTCATCGTCCCTACTTCCATTAATGGGAAGCGATCTTCTGGCCATACTTTCGTTGGATCTAATGGATCAAAGTCTAAAGAGTCCATTTCATCTAATTGCATAACTTGTACGTGTAAATCCCATTTCGGGTGATTTCCTTTTTCGATTGCGTCGAACAAGTCACGAGTTGCATGATTGAAGTCTTTCCCTTGTACTTCTTGCACTTCTTTCGCATTTAAGTTACGTACACCTTGCTGTGGTTTCCAGTGGTATTTAATATAAACAATTTTACCTTCTTCATTAATCCATTTAAATGAATGGACGCCGAAACCTTCCATTTCACGATAACTTGCTGGTGTACCGTAATCAGAAAATACCCATGTCATCATGTGTGTAGATTCTGGAGTTAACGTCATGAAATCCCAGTAACGATCTGGCGTTTGAATATTCGTATCAGGTGCTGGTTTTAAAGAATGTACCATATCAGGGAATTTAATTGCATCACGAATGAAGAAAACCGGTAAATGATTACCTACGATATCGTAGTTTCCTTCTTCTGTATAAAATTTAACAGCAAACCCACGTGGGTCACGTGCTGTTTCAGGAGAACCTTGACCATGAATAACCGTTGAAAAACGAACAAATACAGGCGTTTCAGTTCCTTCATTTTGTAAAAATGCCGCTTTCGTATATTGCTTCATACTATTTTTCGTTACGAATACACCGTGAGCACCTGCACCACGTGCATGCACAACACGCTCCGGAATACGTTCACGATCAAAGTGCGCAAGTTTTTCTACTAAATGATAGTCTTCTAATAATACTGGTCCACGACGACCAGCTGTACGAGAATTTTGGTTATCTCCAACTGGAGCACCTTGGTTTGTTGTTAAGCGATTATTTGGATTCATCTAGGGGGATCCTCCTCTTTCTTTCATAGTAATTATTGTTTATTTAAAATTATTATAAACTAATTATTATTCAAAACTAAACCTTTGTCAACTATTTCCTTCACTTTTTTTGAAACAATTTCAGCCAAACAGTCGATAAATGCAGATTGTGCATTCGGCATACTTGGTCTAAAATATTTGGCATTTAATTCATCAGTTACAACTTTACATTCATAATCGTTGTCATATAAAACTTCTAAATGCTCCGCTACAAAACCAACTGGGCAATATACGAAAGATTCGTACCCATGCTCTGCATATAAATCTTTCGTTAAATCTTGCACATCTGGACCAATCCATGAATCAGGAGTATTCCCAGCACTTTGCCAACCGATTGTATAGTTTTGAATATTTGCAGCTTCTGCAATTAAATCTGCCGTATACTTTAGTTGTTCTACATATGGGTCTCCTGCTGTAATAATCTTTTCTGGCAAACTATGCGCTGAGAAAATTACGACTGCTTTCTCTTTATCATCAATTTCTGTAAACGTTTCTTTTATTTTGTCTGCCCAATACGAAATAAATTTCGGTTCATCATACCATTGTTCAATTGGTTCAATAACAGGACCACCGATTTCTTTTGAAAGACGAATAGCACGATCATCATACGCTTTAATGCTAAATGTAGAATAGTGCGGTGCTAATACGATACTAATCGCCTGCTCAATTCCATCTCGCTTCATTTCCTCTACAGCATCTTCTATAAATGGCGCAGTATGTTTTAAACCTAAGTAACAAGTAAATTCATACTCTGTAAATATGTTATTCATTGAATCTGTTAATTTATGCGCCTGCTCTTTCGTAATTTTTGCAAGCGGCGAAATTCCACCAATCGCTTTATAGCGCTCAATTAAATCTTCAAGCGCTTCTTCTGACGGCTTACGCCCGTGACGGATATGTGTATAATATGCCTCTACATCGTCTAATGATTCTGGTGTTCCATACGCCATTACGAGTAAACCTATTTTTTTCTTTGTCATCTATATAACACCTCAATTTTATAAATGAGAATCCTTTTCAGAACGTTTGTTTCCAATTATAATAAGCAATAATAAGTACGTCAAAATAATAATTCTAATTAAGTATTATTTATAAGGTGATTTTGAATTTTATATGACAATTTCTTTAATAAAAAGCGACTTACATAATTGTAAGCCGCTTTTCCCTTATTCCTTAATATTTACCCCATATTCTTTAAACCAAACGTGAATTTGTGCTAAATGAGCTAAAAGCTGTGGCCCAGTCATCAATTGACCAAACCATGGTGTTTGAAATGCACTGCCACCAGACTGAATTAATCCGTTCAACTGCTCTTTATCAAACAATTCGTGTAAAATTGAACCTTTATCCGTTAATAGATTTTGAAGCCATACTGTTACTGCTTTTGTATAGTGTGGATTGTGCGTTTTCGGATAAGGACTCTTCTTTCTATATAAGATGTCATGTGGAAGTACATCTTCTAACGCTTTACGTAATAGACCTTTTTCGCGGTTTTTATACATTTTCATTTCCCAAGGAATATTCCACGCATATTCGACAAGACGATGATCTGCAAATGGAACACGTACTTCTAAACTTGCCCCCATACTCATGCGGTCTTTTCTGTCTAATAATGTTGTCATAAACCATACCATATTTAAATAAAATAATTGGCGTCTTTTTGCTTCTAGCGGACTTTCTCCCTCTAAAATAGGAACTTCTTGAATCGACTCTTCATAGCGCCTTTGTACATATTGTTGTAAATTTAATTTATTTCTCCATTCTTTCTTTAGCAGTTGTTCACGTGCTTCTGTAGAGCGCATCCACGGAAAGGCACTCGATTGTAAATCATCTTCTCTATAAAACCACGGATATCCACCAAATATTTCATCTGCACATTCCCCAGATAAACCGACGACAAAATCTTGTTTAATTTCACGACAAAACCATAATAATGACGAATCGATATCTGCCATACCAGGCAAATCACGAACGAGTACTGCTTCAGTTAAATACTCTGCTAATTTTTCATTCGAAATGACGCAGCGATGATGGGTTGTTTGAAATGTCTCAGTCATTAAATTAATAAACGGAGCATCTGAATTTGGCTGGAACGCATTCGCTTTAAAGTATTTGTCATTATCTTCGTAATCAATAGAATACGTGTGTAATTGCCCTTTTCCTGATCTCTCGTATTCTTTCGCTGCGATAGCTGTAATAGCGCTCGAATCTACACCACCTGATAAAAAAGTACATAGTGGTACATCAGAAACAAGCTGTCTTGTAATGGCATCTTGTAATAAAAAGCGCGTTTTCTCTACGGTTTCTTCAAAAGAGTCTTCATGTTTTTTACTTTCTACATTCCAATATCTCCATATACATAAACCGTTCTTTGAAAATGTCATCGCATGACCTGGACGTAATTCTTTTATACCAGCATAAATACCATGGCCAGGCGTTCTTGACGGTCCGAGGCCGAATATTTCGGATAACCCTTCTAACGTTACTTGCGCCTTCACATCTGGATGAGCCAGTATCGCTTTTAACTCTGAACCAAATAGTAATCGCCCACTATCATATTTATAAAATAGCGGTTTTACACCTAGTCGATCTCGCGCAATAAATACTTGTTCTTTCTGTTCATCCCATACAGCAAACGCATATATACCGTTTAAATGATCGACACATTCTTCTTTCCATTCAATATAAGAAGCTAATAATACTTCTGTATCAGAATGACCTTTGAACGTATATCCTCTTCTTAATAATTCCTTTCGAATGTCTTCTGTGTTATAAAGTTCACCGTTATAGCAAATGGCGTAATTCGTTTCATCTTTTAAACAAGTCATCGGTTGTTTCCCGCCCTCAGGGTCCACAACGATTAAACGTTTATGCCCAAATGCGACATTGCCTTTAATCCAAACTTTATTATCATCCGGCCCACGTTTGGCTAACGTCTCAGCCATCTTCGTAACGACATCTCTTTCTCCTTCTAATGAGCGTTTATAATCCACCCATCCTGTAATCCCGCACATATAAATCATCCTTCCATCTTATTTCTTTTCTTGAACGTGCAGTAATCCCCACCCTAAGAGTGCGGATCAAAAAATGGAAAACTTGACGATAACCTACTATCCACATATGGAATAGCATTCTCACTCAGTAAAACGTGTTTTATTGTATGCCCACCTATGTCTAGATGTGTCTAGTTATAAAGAATGCACGAACTGTCTATAACAGGAATAACTACTTTTTATAAAGGAGAAATCATGTATGATACAACGTAACCATATTTTATATAACCAGCCCCGCGCTCATACAGTCGGTAATGTAGAATATATAAACAATGAATGGGTATTCTTTGATGATGAAAATGATGAAGCATTTTTATTAGAAGATATTGCCGAAGATGGTTTTGAGATTTTATATAACAACAACTGGCTACCAGCTCGTTTCTATGAACAAGATATATTACAAATCGCCAACGAACAGCACCACCTGCAAAACGGGGAAATGATACGTATTCGAAAAAAATTACTTCTTAGCTATAATGAATGGCTCGAGGAATTACCTGACTCTGTGTTCACATTATTAACCGAATCATTGCAATCACTTCACTACTCTTTATATGATTGCATGTATTGTCATAATTATTTATCTTTCTTACCGAAAGAGGAGTCACGCGAAGGAGTAAATATTCTTTTGTTTGATAACGAAGAGATGATCTGTACACTACAGCATCATTTCGTCCGTCACACTACATCCAATAAAAACATGTTCCGTTTTACGAAAGTAAATGGAGAAGAGTTACATATCGATGCGACATAAAAAGTAAAAACCACCTTAGCTCCCAAGTCTTTGAGATTATAAGGTGGTTTTATTTTCTTTATTAGAATACTTGCCAACCAATCGGTAATTTCAGTCCAAGGTAAAATACTGCTACTAATGCAACAATAAATAGCCCCCAAACTGCCCCTGTTGCTTTGTTCTTGCTCATTTTCACAAGAACCATTTCCATTCCACCGATAACTAAAATACCAGCTATCATTTTTAAACCATACCACATGTGCATGTTACTTGTTGCAGTCTTCATAATCCCCATGTACAACATGAAACCTGTCACAATAATGATAATGTACATAAGACGAAGCCCCATATGTACACCTTTACCTTTTCTTCCTGCTGAATAAAGTGAATACGCAACGAAGAATAAAATTAAACCTAACGCCCATGCTGTAATATGCATATGTACCATCGTATCCCTTACCTCCTCTTTTCACACTTTTTCACTCTATATGATAACATGTTCATTTATTTTCAGGAAATGTTTCGCTTTTTTACATTTAAATGCTATAATATTTAGAGTATTTACAAACTTCTTGTAATAACAAAAGGGGGAACAATCATGATTCAAACTAAGGATATTATCGAACTTACAGACACATATGGAGCAAATAACTATCACCCACTTCCAATCGTTATTTCTAAAGCAGAAGGTGTTTGGGTAGAAGATCCTGAAGGAAACCGCTATATGGACTTATTAAGTGCATATTCTGCAGTAAACCAAGGTCATCGTCACCCGAAAATTATTAACGCTTTAATTGACCAAGCTAATCGTGTTACGTTAACTTCTCGTGCTTTCCATAGCGATCAATTAGGTCCTTGGTACGAAAAAGTTGCGAAACTAACTAATAAAGAAATGGTACTTCCAATGAATACAGGTGCTGAAGCTGTTGAAACTGCAATTAAAACAGTTCGTCGCTGGGCTTATGATGTGAAGAAAGTAGAAGCAAACCGTGCTGAAATCATCGTTTGTGAAGATAACTTCCACGGACGTACAATGGGTTCTGTTTCTATGTCTTCAAATGAAGAGTACAAGCGTGGATTTGGTCCAATGCTTCCTGGCATCGTTGTAATTCCTTACGGTGATTTAGAAGCATTAAAAGCCGCAATTACACCAAACACAGCAGCATTCATTTTAGAGCCAATTCAAGGTGAAGCAGGAATTAACATCCCACCAGCTGGTTACTTAAAAGAAGCTCTTGAAGTATGTAAAAAAGAAAACGTTTTATTCGTAGCAGATGAAATCCAAACAGGCTTAGGCCGTACTGGTAAAGTATTCGCTTGTGACTGGGACGATGTAACTCCTGACATGTACATACTTGGTAAAGCCCTTGGTGGCGGTGTGTTCCCGATCTCTTGTGTTGCAGCAAACCGCGACATTTTAGGTGTATTTGAGCCAGGTTCTCATGGTTCTACATTCGGCGGTAACCCACTTGCATGTGCTGTTTCTATCGCAGCTCTTGAAGTTTTAGAAGAAGAAAAATTAACAGAGCGTTCTCTTCAATTAGGAGAAAAATTAGTTGGGCAATTAAAAGAAATTGATAACCCAATGATTACTGAAGTTCGCGGTAAAGGTTTATTCATCGGTATCGAATTAAACGAGCCAGCTCGTCCTTACTGTGAACAACTAAAAGCAGCTGGTCTACTATGTAAAGAAACACACGAAAACGTAATTCGTATCGCACCACCTCTAGTAATCTCTGAAGAAGATTTAGAGTGGGCATTCCAAAAAATTAAAGCTGTATTATCGTAATAATAGAGAGGTTGTCCAACATGTTGGGACAACCTCTTTCTTTTTATATTCAATTATATTAAGATAAAATTGTAATCTTCTGTATTTTAAATTCATAAAGGAGGTGCGATATGCTACTAAGATATGGTAAACATATTAACTATTTAGCTACAGCGTTTATTTTAGTTACATTCTTTAGTTTCCTACTTTCCACAACATGGCTTCATTACTCAACTCCTACTACACTCACACTACTGAAAGCATCATTTTGGACTGCTGTTATTCTTACTATTATTGGATTTGGACGAGAAAAAAGCGCACTTGCGGTTATATTATTTGGCATTTGTACACTTGCATTAATTGGTCTTTACACTTTTGCCGTTATAGATTATCTCTATAATCCGAGACCATAGAAAAGAGCTATCTTTATACAAGATAGCTCTTTTCTCATTTCACTACATTTCGCAAAGTACCAATTCTTTCCACTGTAATGACCACTTCATCACCAGCATGTAAAAACCTCGGTGGTGTAAAACCTTTTCCGACACCAGCCGGCGTTCCTGTTGCGATAATATCGCCTGGTTCTAAAGTCATTCCTTTGCTTATCGTTGAAATAATTTCTTCTATTGAAAAAATCATTTTATTTGTGTTGGAAGTTTGCCTTACTTCTCCATTTACTACCGTTTCAATGTGTAATGCATTCGGCGTTTCAACCACCGATTTATGAATTAAATACGGTCCCATCGGACAAAATGTATCGAAGCTTTTCCCAAGGAAAAACTGTTTATGTTTTCTTTGAATGTCTCGAGCTGTTACATCATTTATAATCGTATAACCAAAAACATGCTCAAGCGCTTTTTCTTTTTTAATTTGCTTCCCTCGCTTACCAATAATGATAGCTAGTTCTCCTTCGTAATCTAGTTCGTCCGTTGCGTGAGGGTGACCATTAATTTGCTCATTTATGCCAATAACTGTTGTTGGTGCTTTCGTAAAGATCATTATATTTTCTGGAATAGACTCTACTCCGCCCATTTCTACCGCATGCTCACGATAGTTTTTTCCAACGCACAAAATATTCTTTCTTGGCCTTGGAATCGGCGCTAATATTTTCACCTCTGTTAACGGATAATACGCCGCTTCCCCGTTCTCTTTTGCCCAATTTACAATTTCACATACTTTCTCAAAGCATTCAGTCCCTCTTTCAATACACTCTAACATTGTAATAGGGATTGTAACCTTTTCCCCTTTTTGTCTTTGCGCTTCTCTTAAGTGTAATACCTTTTCTTCTTCTTCATCCACAATACCTACAAATACCTTTTCTTCTTTCTTCGCCGTTACAAAACGCAATATTTCCACTCTCCATCCTAAAACTCATACCTTTTAATTGTATTCGCATCCGCAAGAAAAAAACCTTCTCATGCACGCTAATTTTTACAATATTCTTCTCGCACTTATTCGTTACTTATTCATTATTTAGCATAAAATGTAGAAATTTTACTTTTTTTAGCGAAGGTATTTCTTTTTTATGGAGTTTTTGTATAATATGTACTACATATATACTAAAAATTTCATTTAGAGATGGAGCCGATTTCAATGTTTGAGCAAGCTATTGAAAAAAAACGTGAAAAAATGATCTATTTTGCTGAACGCTATGGAATGACTTCTCAAAGAACAGTGGATTGTAGCCAAGAACTGGACAGGCTCTTAAATGTAATTTGTCATGTACATACGGATTTACACCCTACTCAAACGTTCAACACACACACGCAATAACGCGTGTGTTTCTTTTATTTCAAAAAAACACACATTTTATTGGAAACGCCCATACAATAGTAGAAAAGAAAATTTTAAAAACGAAGGGTGTTTTGTATGCCAGCTATGGTCGGACATATTCGTATCGTCAATATTGGATCAAGTGGTATTTTTCATATTGGAGATGTATTTGCGATTAGGCCTATTAGTTACTCACGTGCTTTCGCCGGGGCCGGCTCTTTCAACGTTGGAGATAATGTTTCTGTCTACAATTATCAAAGTGCAACGACTGTCAACGATTCAGATGTAATCGATCAAGCGATAATTGGCTCAACTTAAAGGAGGCAATTGCATTGAATTTTTATGTAAACCAAAGTATCATCATCAACAGTATTAAAATTGATAGTATTACAACCTCTTCTGTGTTCCAAATTGGTACTGCCGGAAGTATTAAAGCCCTATCTAAATTTTCAAATACGGGCGGATTTACGGAGCCGCTTCGCCCATTACAGGCAAAAGGACAAATTATTTCTATCAAACCATCAACTAGTTCTTCTTAAGACATCCTTGTCATAAATATATAGCAGGAATATTTTTACCCTCCCTATTGAAAAGGAGGTTTCACAAATGAATCAAGATATATATACTTACTTACACCAACTTCAACAAGCTCTTCAAACACAACAAGCAGCCATCCTAAATTTAGAAGAACAAGTGCGCCAACTCCAAGAAGAGCTTAACGAATTAAAAAATCGCCCCTCCTCTTCTGTAGGAAAAGTGGAATACAAATTCGATCAATTAAAAGTCGAAAATTTAAATGGTACTTTAAATATTGGTTTAAACCCATTTTCAGCAAAAGGACAACAAATTGAAGATTTTCAAGTAGATACAGAAACATTGAAGGTAAACCCTGAAACCGAAACAAACCCAGACTTTTATCAAGGTATCCTCCAAGAAATGCATCGATACTTAGATGAAGAAGCATATAATCGTATTCTCCATTTTGAACAAGAAGAGAGAACACCGCTTGATGAAATGTATCGACAAATGATGGTAGATGACATAAAAAAACAGATGGAGCATCGACTCCCTTATTATTTATCACAAGCGCAATCATATGAAGGTATTTCAACAGATCCAGATTATTTACGAGATATCATTATTCAGGCAATGAAACAAGATATTGACAAAGCCTTTCTCTCCTTTATTCAGCACATACCGGGAAATTTCCGAAAGGAGTAAGTATGTATGAACCTTAACGTTGTAAACCGTGAGTTAAAAGTCGGACAGATTAAAATGAACGGTGTATCGTCGTCCGCACTCTTTTTAATTGGAGATGCAAATCTCCTCATTCTATCTTCTATTCTCGATACACCATTTGAAACAGTTACAGAGGGTCCATTTGTACCATTAGTAACAGATGTCCCTCCTACTCCAGGTTAAGGAGACTGAGAAATTATGTTGCATCATGTGTCCATTGTCCAAAATGTTTCTATTATTTCTTTAGGAATTACTGCCGTATTGCAAGTTGGAGATGCAAACCAAATGGAATTAAAAAGTAGAGCTCTTGCCGTCCACCGTGAAATTCCTTGTTATATAAGGGGAGAAGGTCGTTTTGATGCTTTTGAAATCTTTACAGATGAACACATTACAATTCCAAAACGAACGACAGATGTAAATTTAAATATTGTAAATGAATGCCCTTTTATTGAAGTTAATAACGTTGAATTACGGACACTTTTAAATTCTGGTTGCTTTCAAATTGGAAATGTTGATTATGTTTTTAATAACTCTCGTATTATGCAAATCCGCCAATATATTACAGATGAACCTTCCGCACAATAATTCATATAGTAATTAAAAAGCTTAGTAAAGTAGGTGGATGGTATGCCTTCGGTTGTAGGAAATCTCGTCGTTCAAAACAGTAACGGCTCTTTCAACTTAGGAGATTTTTATAACGTATCTCCGAAAGAAAACACGAAAGCTTATAATGGATCCGGAGCTTCTAATGTTGGATTTGTCGTGAATACTTTTAACGGTGTTAGTGCAACAAATACGTTTGATTCTGATGTGGCGGATCAAGATCAGATTGGAACAGCGTAAAAAAAGTAGGAGATATTCTCCTACTTTTTTCTTTTATCTAATTCAAATTATTAAAATGAAATTTTAATCAGCAAGAGCTTTACTGTTCACAAATAGTGGTATAAACAAGTAAGTAGTGAAGAGGCACTATTTCATTTTATTTAAATGATAATCCGCTCTCCTCCAAAGCTTGTCTAAGCTTCGGCAAAGACGCAGGTCCCATACCATGCAGTTTTAAAATTTCTTTGTCACTATATTTTGAGAGTTCTTCTACAGTTTGAATTCCATGGTGTTCTAATGCCCTTCTTGCTGGCGCTGAAAGAAGAGAGAGAAAACCTTCTTTTGGTTTTCTCTCTTTCTCACAGGTTGGGCAAGTTGGACAATCGCTACTTTTATAGTACTCGTGTCCCTGTTCACAAGTTTTTAACGTTGTCATTTTTTATAGCCCCCTTCTGTTGTCTATCCTTCAATATTTACAACGTGATTCCCATCAAAGAAATATAAACATTTCTCTTTGACAGGATGTTGTAAGCTTTTCTCGAGTGCTTTTGCATATAACGAAAGTTGCACTTTATATCGATCTTCTAAAATTGGTTTTGCTTGTTGGAATCCGCCTGGGAATTTCCCTTCAATCGTATCTGTTTTGAAGTCGATTAACGTAATGCCATCTTCCTCTTCAATCATGCAGTCGATAACCCCTTGGACAAGAATCGTTTCTTCACTCTTCCCTTGCCAATCTTGATATGCTTCTTCTGCTGCAAGCATCATCGTAAATGGTACTTCACGCTCAACACTTTTCGCCGCTAATACCCTTTTACCTAAGTCACTGTCAAAGAATGAAATTACTTTTTCAATTGCTATTTCTTCCGCCTGCTCGAATGTTAATAATTCCTTATTTACCATTCCTGCGATTTGTTCTTGTAGCGTTTCGGCCGTAATCGGTTTCTTCAAATCTACATGCTGCATAACGGCATGGACTGCTGTTCCACGCTCTGCGTACGTTAACCCTTTTTTCTCCATAAAGCGCGGACGTGTTTTAATTGGTGCACGTAGTTTTTTAATAAAGGCGTTATCGCTACCTTCTTCAGATTGATAATTTCTCTTTATTTCTGTAACAGATTGCTTCGCACGATGAGATGTCGCATCCTCATATCCGTACTTCCACATTAATCTGTCGTACACTTCTTCTTTCCGTTTACTTTGCAGGGGAACAGCCTTTTTCTCACGAAGCGCTTCTAACAATTCTTGTTTCTCTTCTTGAACTGGCTCTGGTGCAAGTAGCGTGTTACCGTCCACAACTTCTACTTTCCAGCTAGTGTCATACCCGTAAATTTCATCCGGAATGCTTCCTTGTCCTAATTCAAGAAGCATTTCACTATCACGATGTCTATATAATGAAGGTGCAATCCAGTCTAAATAACAAGACGCTCCGGCACGTATGTGATCTGGTAATAACCATTCATTATGTTCCCTCGCATCAAGCCATTTTTCCATTTCCTTAGTTGCATCCTTAACTGTTCCGATTAAAATTAGCTTCTCTTTCGCACGCGTTAACGCTACGTATAATACGCGCATTTCTTCTGCAATTAATTCCATTTTCATTTTACGCTTAATCGCAAGCTGTGATAATGTCGTATATTTAATTCGTTTACGCGGATCGATAAATTGTGAACCGAAACCGAAATCTTTATGCAGTAAGAAACGCTTCATTAAGTCTTGTGTATTAAAACGACGACCGAGTCCAGCTACAAATACGACCGGGAACTCTAGCCCTTTACTTTTATGAATCGTCATAATGCGAACGACGTCTTCTTGTTCACCAAGAGCTCTTGCCGTACCCATATCATCACCGCGTTCTAAAATACGTTCAATAAAACGCAAGAAGCGGAATAACCCTCTAAATGATGTTGCTTCATATTGTCTTGCACGGTCATATAGCACGCGCAAGTTTGCCTGCCTTTGCTTTCCTGCTGGTAAACCGCCAACGAAGTCGTAATAACCTGTCTCACCGTACACTTTCCAAATTAAATCAGAAAGGGATTGTTGACGGGCAAATTCACGCCATCCTTGAAGTAAATTATAAAACCACTCTAATTTATCATGAAGTTCTTGCTCTTCTTCAAGCGGTGCTCCTTTTAAGAACGAGCTCATTACTTCATAAAATGACCCTTTCTTCCCATGAGCACGAAGCGTCGCAAGGTCTTCATCATTTAGTCCCACAATCGGTGAACGAAGTACAGCTGCAAGCGGAATATCTTGCATCGGATTATCAATAACGCGGAATACGTTCATCATAATATTTACTTCTGTCGCTTCAAAATAACCAGTCGCAAGGTCAGCATATACTGGAATTCCTTGCAATTTTAACTCTTCCATAATTTGCGGCGCCCACGGCATCGAGCGGAGTAAAATAACGAAATCACGGTATTGTACAGGGCGCATACTATCCGTTTTACGATCATACACTTCATAACCTGAATCAACCATCGCTTTAATACGCTGCGCCATAAGACGAGCTTCTAGCTGTGCTTTTTCGACTTCTGCACCTTCTTCTCCATCCATTACTTCTTCTTCCGTTTGCTGAATACATAGTAATTCTGCTGCTACATCTTCACCTTCTGGATAGGTAGCACCTAGCTTTAGTTCAGCGTCAGCATCGTAGTCAATTTCCCCAACTTCTTCGCCCATAATTTGTTTAAAAATAAAGTTCGTACCTGCTAGTACTTCATGACGACTACGGAAGTTTTTCGCTAAGTCAATCTTCATTCCGCCGCCCAATCCTTCTTGTGTGAAGCGTTTATATTTTCCTAGGAATAGTCCTGGCTCGGCTAGTCGGAAACGATAAATCGACTGCTTTACGTCACCAACCATGAACAAGTTTCCTTCACTCTCAGAATCTTTCGTTACGAATTTAATAATGGATTCCTGTACAAAGTTCGTGTCTTGATATTCATCGACTAATACTTCAGCAAATTTATTACGATATTGGAGCGCCACTGCTGACGGATTCATTTCACCATTTTCACTTTGTTCACTTAAAATTTGTAAACAGAAATGCTCTAAATCTGTAAAATCGACCATTCCTTTATCTCGCTTCATCGCTTGGAAACGCTCTGTAAATACTTTTACAAGTTGAACAAGCTTTTCTAATACTGGGTGCATATCTTGAAAATCTCGTAAGAAACTTTCCGGTTTGCGGCTAAATAACTCTTCCTGTAATTTCTTCACTTCATCTTTCGCTTTATTACGAAGAGAGTCTACTTGTTTTACAACATCTTCATTGTAATCACTTTTCTTAATACGCTTTAACGTTTGCCACGATACGTTTTGCATCGCTTCATACAATCTTGTCCACGACTCACGAGCAGCTGATGATAGCGTTCCAAGTAAAGCTACATCTGCTTGCAGGGTTTCAATGCGAGGCGCTGGACCGTCAGGAAGCATTGCGAGTTCAGTTGCCTTACGAATATGCTGTTCCGCTGTTTCAAGCTGGAATTTCACATCTTCTAATAAATAAGAAGCATATACTAAATCCTCAATTGTCTTTCCTTCTACGTCATATGCTTCTACTAATTTATCAAGCCATTTTTCCGGATTTGGATGCGCTCTTGATTCTGTATGAAGCGCTAAAATCATACGTTGTAAGTCATCATCACTACGGTCACTCGTATAACGATCAACGAGTTCAAAGAATATCGTATTATCTTCGATGCCATACTCTTCTTCTAATATGTCATCTAGCACTTCTTCTTTTAACAATTCATTTTCTGTTTGATTCGCAATACGGAAACGAGGATCAACATCAAGCATGTAGTAATATCCTCTAATTACTTGTAAACAGAATGAGTGAATTGTTGAAATGGAAGCTTTATTTAATAGGCTCAGCTGCTTTCTTACGTGTTGAGAGCCTGGTTCATCAATTAATACCTTTTCTAACGCTTCCCCGATTCGGTTTTTCATCTCTTGCGCTGCTGCATTCGTAAATGTTACAACGAGCAGGCGGTCGACATCGACTGGGTTCTCTTCATTAATAATCTTTTTAATAATACGTTCAACTAATACTGCTGTTTTACCTGATCCAGCTGCAGCCGCAACTAAAATATCACGTCCGTTCGCTACAACAGCTTTCCACTGGTCATCTGTCCATTGACTACCTTCTGGTTTTTTAGGCCAATTTTCTATCATTCTCCGCCAACCTCCTCTCTTATTTTCTCCATCGCTTCGCTATCTTTCATATCTTTTAACGATCGGAACTGATTATCTTCAAGTGACTCATCAAATTGACAAACAGATTTGAAGTTACAGAACGTACATGCTGCTTTATTTCCCATTTTATAAGGAGCAATATCGATAACACCTTCTGTAATATCTTTTCCAATATTTTCAAACGTATGGTGTACATATTTTTGCAGTACGTTAAACTCTTGCTCACTTGCAATACTTGAACGCGCACTAAAGCTACCGTCTTTTTTCAGGCCAGCAGAAATAATATCTGAGCTTCCTGTTGAAAGTTTGTTATCCATTAAACGAACAACGTCAGCATCTCCTAATACGAGTCCTTTCATTTTAAATTTCTTTAAAATTTCTTTTTCAATTTCAGCTTCAGATGCGTCACCTTTCATCTCAACGATTGGGTTATGAATATGGAAATACAATACACCAGCTGGTGATGCTGCGTGGCCTTTTTTCATCCACGTCTGTGCATTCGAAGTAACAACATCTAAATACGTTAACATTTGAAGTGCTAATCCGTAATACACTTCCGTTAAATCTAACGCTTTTGAACTTGATTTATAATCAATAATACGTAAGAACGTCCCGTTTTCATCTTCTGCCTTATCAACACGGTCAATACGACCGACTACTTCCATCTTTACACCATTTGGTAATGAGAATTCCATTGGCGGAAGTGACCCTGTACCACCCATACCGAACGGCACCTCTAAATCAACTGGTACGAATCCGCTCGACTTCGCATGTTCACGAAGAATGATTGACGTGCGGAAAATAATTTGTTGTAGTTTTTGTTTTAAATAGAAATGACGATTTGAACTTAATAAAATTTGTCGTTGTAATAACGGTGCAATTTCTTCTATTACTAAAACAGAAAGATGTTCACATTCTTTTATTGATAAATCCGCCCAAGTGCGGTTTTCACGCAATAACTTGTCCGCAATTTTCTTTAATGCCGCATGGAATAATTCGCCGATATCTGGCGCATCAAGTTTGAAAATATCACGCTCTCTAAGCGACAAACCATGCTGCGCGAAATGAGCGTATGCACAACGATTAAATAGTTCCATACGAGAGACGCTTCCTTTAATTGTATCTCCGTATAAATCTCTACTTACTGCTGTACTTAGTTTCTGCGCACGATTTCGGTAAAATAAACTTGATAGCACGCGACTACTTTTTTGTTTCCATTCATCTGACGTTACGTAGAAATTATATACATCCCACCAAAAATCTAAATTCCCTTCAAATCCGTATCGTTTCCACGTTTGTAGTTGCTGCATAACGTAAGATAACGTCACTTCTGGCGTTGCTACATATGAAATTTGTTCTGAGCGTGATAAGTCGTTTACATCATTCGTAATAAACGAATCTTTCACATTAGGGAACATTCTTTTTATTTTCTTAATAAAGCTAGACGCAAGTAACGTCTTTCCTTCTTCATCTGCAAGCGGGCATGAAATGTATAACTTCTCAGATGCTCTCGTTACCATTTGATACATAACGAACTGTTCTTCTAACAAAGTTTGTCTCGTCGTTGGCGCTAATTCAATCCCTGCTGCACCAAGAACTTCTCTTTCCTCATCAGAAAGCATACCTTCATCCATAGGTGCTGCTGGAATGACACCCTCATTTACACCTATAATAAACGTTGCTCTCACATCAGATAACCTGGAGTGATCAATATTAGCAATTAACACTTGGTCTAATGACGGCGGAATGTTAGCAAATTGAAGTGCCTCAAGACCTGTCGACATAACGTCAGTAAACATAGAAAGAGACATTTTCTCTTCCCCAAGCATCTCTACAAATGTATCAAGAAGGCTCATTACTTCTTCCCATACTTGTTCATGATCTGTCGCAAATAAGAAATCTCCACTTTCTTCTGCACGTATACGTAATTCTTCTAGTTTCTTCGGAACATCCAGTTCTTCTAAAAACAAGTAAACTGCTTCACACATTTGCATAACTGTTCCTGCACGCTTTAACCTTTTTTGCATGCGAATAACAGGTGTTCTTACAACGTCACGTAGCCTATTTATTTTCTCTTCCATTTCACGTTCACTGTCTGTAATCATCCCGTTCGTATCATCAAGAGAACGATAACGGCGATACATCCATGGATCTTCAGCAGTCCATCTCTTTCCTTGTACACCGTACGCTAAACAGTAATTTTCAAATTCATCCATTTCTTCACGCATCGCTTCTTTTCTTACGTCTAATGGATATAAAAGCTCTGTTTTCACGCAACGGAACACCGCATCATAACGCCAATTCCCACTAATAATCTCGAGTGCAGAACGAATACATTCTACCAATGGGTGGTGTGACATCGGGCGCTTTTCATCGATGAAGTGCGGGATATTGTAATCTGTAAATAACGTTCGCATCACATCGTAATAACTTTCCCCATTACGAAGAAGCACTGCAATATCTCGGTAACGATATTTTTCGTCCGCAACAAGTTTACGAATTTCACGAGCAACACCTTCTACCTCCGCTCGTAAATTCGCAGCTGTACTAATCGTTACACTCGCTTCACCGTTAAATTTTTCATTCGGACGCGCTTCATAATGAGCTTCTAAATGCGCTAATGCTGGAGAATGAAAACGCGGCTGTTCCATAAGTGGAATTGTTTTTTCAATTTCTATTTTCTCTTCACGCGCTACTTGTTTTATTTTTTCATACGTTAACGTCGTTTCATAAAATAAATCGAGTTCATTTACTGGCTGTGCTAACGTTTTTTCATCTATCGTTAACGTGATCGTAACTTTCGCTCCGCAAATCATAAGCTGTCTTACAATCTCTAACTCTTGCGGGGAGAATGAATGAAATCCATCTATATAAATTTCCGCACCATTTACATATTCAGACTGCGGAAGCTTTTCCACTAGCAATTGCAGGTAGTCTTCTGAATCTAAGTATTTTCCAATTAAAGCACGTTCAAAATCATCGTATAGTAACTGTAAATCATACACTTTATTCGCTAGTAACTTTTGTTCGGCACTGCTACTATGCGCATCTAATTGTTGCCACATTTCATATACGTTAGATGGCGTTACATTGTAACGTTTAAACTCCGCGATCATACTGCCAAGATGTTCAAAGAAACCGTTTTGCTCCGCTGCTTTTTGGAACACCGATAATCCATCTTTACGAGACTCTACAATTTTACGGAGTAACATATGTACACCAGCTTCATCAATATGAAGACGACTCGCTCCGCCAACTTCTTGCAGCACCTTCCACGCTAATCGTGAAAAACTAAAAACTTGTGCCCGAATAGAACCTCTTACATCCTCACTTCCAATTAACGCCTGCTGCGTCTGGAATGTCATCTGTTCTGGCACAAGATATAATATTGTTTTCCCTCTCGGGCGCTGTTTTAACTCTTCTTGCACTTCGCGTAAACAAAGTGTACTTTTTCCACTTCCCGCTCTACCAATCACAAATCGAAGTGACATGTAACCCCACCTTTCACTTACATAACGAACGTTAGTTTGCTACTATAATTGTATTATAGTACACGAAAAAAGACAAACTGAGTTGTTTGTCTTTTCTATACTTCTACTTCATTATATCAACCTTTTGAAAAATTCGTTTGCACCTCTTGAATTGGCCAATATCGCAAATCAACTTTACCGACGACTGTATCAGCTTTTACAAAGCCAAAGTGTCTACTATCCCAGCTCCCGAGCCGGTTATCACCTACTACAAAAATAAACCCGGGTGGCACCAGCTTTTCTTTCGTTAACTCTTCTAATGTAAAGTCGCCTGTTAGTTGCCTTCCATTTATCTCTTTCTTATACTTCTCTAGATACGGCTCATCAATAAATTGTCCATTTATATATAACTTATCATGCTTATATTCAATATGATCTCCAGGTAAACCGATAATTCGCTTTACATAGTCCTCTTTTTTATTCGCATGAAACACCACAACGTCAAATCTGTTCAAGTCCCCAACTTGATAACTCACCTTATTTACAACGAGCATATTGCCATCTTGCAATGTCGGCATCATTGACTTCCCCTCTACAACATACGTTGAAAAGAAAAACGTTCGAAAAAATACAGCTAATAATACACCAATTAAAATTGTTCGTATCCACTCTATGCCTTCTTTTTTCAAAGTTTTCTTCATCTGCTTCTCCCCTTATCCTTTAATACTGAAGCTTTCCTTTACAAAGAAGACTATTCTTAATGTAGTTCTAATTTTACTTCAATTTTCTTACCGACATACCATAGAATAAAAATACCAATCGCTACAATGACTGATTTCACCGGATTATGAATAAATGACATTAAATCATGACCGATATACGTTAAAATAAAAATCATCACAAGTTTTCCGAATGCTAACGCTAGTCCAAACTGTTTTACACTAATTCGGGATAAACCAGCGACAACATTTATTAGCGCTGACGGTGTAAACGGAAAACAAAATATAACAAAAATCGGTGCGAATCCTTTCCTTTCAATCCACCCCATTGCTTTTCGTACTCTCTCATGCTTATTTACAAACGAAAAGAAACGGCTGCGGCCAAAATGGCGGATGATGAAAAAGACAAGTAATGCACCCATTACTGATCCAATCCATGAATAAAGAAAACCGAGCCAAAAGCCAAATGCAACAGCATTCGCCAGTACAAATACAATAAGCGGTAATGCTGGAATCAACGCCTCTATCATCGGTAAACCAATACCAAGAAGTGGTCCGAACGCTTTATAACTCTCAACAATATGATCCATATTTTCTGGTGAAAAATACTCTTTGATTGTCTGAAAATCCATTCTACACTTTACCCCTTTACTCTAAATACTATCCCTACTGTATCATTGCTTATATGAAAGAGGAAATGGTAGATACGACATATGGAGATGTATTTATTAAAGTTTCCATATCTTTCATAAGAATTCCTTCATTATTTAGCTATGATAATCTATCAATATTTGACAATATATTACATATTAATAACACCCTATCCAACAATATCCTTATATCTCTTCAAAAATAGTATATTACAAATAATTTATTTAAATATAAAAAAATAGTATTTTTTACATTTTTTATTAAAATAACAACATAAATCTGTTATACTAAATATCGCAATATATTTATTTTATGTTTTTAGGAGGAAATACTTTGAAAGACACAGTAAAATTATTAAAATGGGTTACTGGTGCCTTAGAGGCTTTACTGGGAATACCTGTACTCGGAGGAACTATTGTTGTTTCTTTACTTTGGTTACCACTTCTTTTCATGCTAGTATTACATATCGTTACTTTAGTATTGGCTAAAAAAGTTAATATGAGTGCTAACGGTAATGTGCTAGGAATTGTAACTTCTTGCCTTGCATGGATTCCGTTTGTAGGAATGATTTTGCATATTTTATCAGCTATCTTCATTATGATGGATGCTGCCCGTAAGGAAGAAACTTATTAATATTTAAATAGCAAAAAAAGCTGTCCTAGAATGCCACTTAAGGCAACATTCTAGAGGCAGCTTTTTCTATATTACACTTCTTCTTCTCTAACAACATACACTTTCTCATAAGCTGGTCTTAATGTTGATTCTTCACTTTTATCAATTTCTTTAAAACACGGATTCCCTTGTTTTTTCCTACGATCTTCATATTCAGTACGTAATTTCGCTGTACGATTTTGTTGATTTTCAAAACTAGTTTTTGATATTTCTAATTTCACAGCAAAGCCATTTATAAATCTAATAATAAGATTTCCATCTTTTAATTCTTTATTACTTTCAATATAAAAATGAGACAACCAAGCGCACTCTTTTCTAGAGTAAGAATAGGTAGGGAAAAAATAAAGTTGATCTGTAGGACTAATCGCAATTGGTGCTTTATGTGTAATATGAGTTAACTCTTTCGTTCCTTCTTTTCTGCCTAAGAAACTCGAGCCATGCTTGCGGCAACTTCTTTCTATAATATCTAGAGGTTTTTGAAATACGAAAAAAGAATCATTCATTTCAACGACTCGAGTAACAATTTTCTTTTCACTTAGAATAACAGGAAGTAAGGCCATCGTATTTTTCGTTACAACATAATTTTCGACATAGCGTTCCACTTTACTTTCCATGCTCTATTATCTCCTTTTTTCCATTTATATTAGCAGCTGCATATATAATTTTAGCACCTATGAAAAGAAAACGGATTGCATATTCCACTATTTTACATAGATTTATTATTTATCAACCATTCTTTAAATTTAAAATTAACTATATAATAATAAAAAGATAATAATGTACACAAAAAACATTTATACTACTATAAATATTTGAAATCACTTCCTCATTTCACATCATTACAACAACTAACTTTGCTATAATTAAAATATAAATCCAATATATGGAGGGCCACTATGGAAGAAAAAGAAATCCAACCATCGATTCAAATGAAAAATAGCAGCGTCATTATCGTGAAAAACTCAGCTAGTATTATATTCGGTTTATTTTTCATTCTTCTATTCTTTTCCAAACCATTTCGTAAATCAAAATGTCCAGAATGTAAAAAACGTGAGAAGAAAAAATTAGAGCAAGAACAATAAAAGGCCTTCCTTTATGGAATGCCTTTTTACATTTGTAGTATCATTTTATTTATTCTTCTTCATCCTAAAAAACAACTATATTTTCTTCCAAGATTCTCTACATCTTTTTTGATTTGTATATGATCCTTATATAAAACATGAGAAATAGTATTTATACTTGTTACTCGCTTTTAATTTTTATTAAACACTTCAAATTTGTACATCTTTATCCATCACTAACAATTCGTTAATTAGTTAACTTTATAATATAAGTTTTGTATATAATTTCATTCAAAAACACAATATATATAAGTGGTCATTTTATAATTACATTGCTTTTTATCGAATTCCAAAAAGGAGCTGTATACTATGGATAAAGAAAACCTATTAAGCCAGCAGGTTAATAGCATCCCCTCAGATGCTCTGAATACCCCTAGTAAGGAACAAGAACAACTGTTAGAAACATCATCTCAAAACGTACAAAATTCCAACAACAATGCTAACAAAAAAGATGTTACTCAAGGTCTATCTGAAAAAAATTCCCCTATTTCAATGAAGAATACAAATTTATAGTTATTTACTATCATACGCAGTAAATGCTCTTGCTGAAATAATTCTTCTACAGAAACTAATACGCATTCCAGATAATTTTTTACCAGTTGTAACATAGAAAAAGAGATTTAGATATAAAAACAGGCTCTAAAAAGACTTTCCCCACAACAAAAAAAGGATGGCATTAGCCATCCTTTTTTCCATCATCAACTATAAAATTATAGTTTGATTACGTTTTTAGCTTGAGGTCCACGGTTACCTTCTTCGATTTCGAAGCTAACTTTTTGGCCTTCTTCTAGAGATTTGAAACCTTCAGTTTCGATTGCAGAGAAATGTACGAATACGTCGTTTTCGCCTGGAACTTCGATGAAACCGAAGCCTTTTTCGTTGTTAAACCATTTTACTTGTCCTGTTACTGCCATGATTATTTCCTCCTAAGAAAATACAAATTTAATTTTTTTAGTCTTCCTGTCTAAAAAAAGAATCCACACATTATCAAATACGAAACATAAACTAGTTCTCACATACTTTTTCTCGTTCGTTTTCAGCACTTGATAACATATGGATTGCTTAATTTAACTATTCAACTGACATCATCATAGCACATTAAAATAAAATGTACAATCTTTTTCGAAAATAGAATTTCTAATTTTTAGTATTTCTTATAAAATATAATTATCTCTATTCCAAATAAGGAGGAGTTTATGACCAATAAAATTCCTAGAAAAACATTAAAAAGAATTGAAGAGGATATTGAAAATAATAATCTTGGAAAAGCAAGAGATAGATTGCATGGCCTCATCTTTACATACCCAAATGAATTACATCTTCGAAAAAAACTCGGAGATATTTATTATACATTACAATATCCAGAAATGGCTGGACGTTACTGGTATCTAGAGGAGCATAAAACAGATATTATGCATGAATCATGTTTATTATTTGAAAAATCAATAGGAAATAATCCTCATCATATTGCACGTGCTTTAAAGTTTAAAGGCGATTCTAACCATATAAAAGGTTTGTATAAAGATCAACCTTTATCTTCAGTGCAGAAGAAAGTAGCAGAGGAGTTAATTTATGAGTATAAAGAAACATGGCAAGATAAGCTAGTTCCTTTTGGCTGTCTAGCATTCCTTGCTTGCCTTCTCTTTTCTGCCATTGTTGGTCTATTTACTATTTGGAATTGGATTTTTTAATCACAGGGGGAATTTTCACATGTCAAACTACGCTAAAGAAGAAAGGCTAACAGGGGGAAACGTCTCAAACGTATATCGTTCTGAAAATACTGTTCGGCGAGAGTTAAAGCCGGGCGGTGAAAAGATTCATAAGCTATTGCAACATTTAGAAAACAAAGGATTTCATTATGCTCCAAAGTTTTTAGGTGTAGATGAAAAGGATAGAGAGATTTTATCCTTTATTGAAGGAGAAGCTGGCAATTATCCTTTAAAAGAATATATGCGATCTAATGATGTATTAAAAGAAATCGCAAAGATACTTCGCCTTTACCATGATGCTGTAAGTGATTTTCCGTTATTAGATGATTGGAAACCGATGGATCACACTCCAAATAACATTGAGGTTTTATGTCACAATGATTTTGCCATATATAACATTATTTTTAATAATGAGAAGCCAGTAGGGATTATTGATTTCGATGTTGCTGCTCCTGGTCCAAGACTATGGGATATCGCTTATACACTCTATACTTGTGTGCCTTTAAGTAGAGTGTATTATACAGAATCCGGTGAAGCCGTTCATTATGACTCATCGCAACATGCAGATCGCATTAAAGAGAGAATGAATTTGTTCGTTCAGTCCTATGATAAAAATATGGATGAAGATTACTTAGGAATGGTGTTGCTTCGATTAGAAGGATTATGTACATATATGAAACGAAAAGCGCAAGAAGGCGACTTGAATTTCCAAAGAATGATTGATGAAGGACATCTAGAGCATTATGAGAAAGATATGAAGTTTATTCGTGATCATAGGGCTGAGTGGAGTTGATTTAGTAATAAAGAAAAGGAAGTATCGTTTTTTGCCGACAACTCAATCTCTCTTTTCGAATCGTTTAGAAAATAACAAGGGGCACCCTTCAAAAAGGTGCCCCTTCCTTTTATTTCGTAAACTGTGCTTCTTCCGTAGATCCTTTTAACGCTGTCGTTGATGAAGTTCCGCCTGTAATCACTTGTGCAACTTCATCAAAGTAACCTGTTCCTACTTCGCGTTGATGACGTGTTGCAGAGTAGCCATGTTTTTCAGCTGCGAATTCTGCTTGTTGTAGTTCAGAGTATGCTGCCATGCCGCGCTCTTTATAGCCACGTGCTAGTTCAAACATACCGTAATTTAATGAATGGAATCCAGCAAGTGTTACGAATTGGAACTTGTAACCATAAGATGCGATTTCCTTTTGGAAGCTTGCAATTGTTTTTTCATCTAGTTTTTGTTTCCAGTTGAATGAAGGTGAGCAGTTATATGCAAGTAGCTTTCCTGGATGCTCCTTATGAATTGCGTCCGCAAATCGTTTTGCATCTTCTAAATTTGGTTCCGACGTTTCACACCAAACGAGGTCTGCATACGGTGCATACGCTAAACCGCGCGCAATTGCTTGATCAAGACCTGCATTTGTACGGTAAAATCCTTCTGGTGTTCTTTCTCCTGTAATAAATGCTTTATCAACAGGATCGATATCGCTCGTAATTAAATCAGCTGCATCCGCATCTGTTCTTGCAACGATAATTGTCGGCACTCCCATTACATCTGCTGCAAGACGTGCAGAAATTAAATTGCGTACTGCTGTTTGCGTTGGTAGTAGTACTTTTCCGCCTAAATGGCCACATTTTTTCTCTGAAGATAATTGATCTTCAAAATGCACACCTGATGCACCTGCTTCAATCATACCTTTCATCAGTTCGAATACGTTTAATTGTCCGCCAAATCCAGCTTCTGCATCTGCTACAATCGGTACGAAATAGTCTGTATCATCACTTCCTTCCATATGCTGAATTTGATCCGCACGTTGAAGCGTTTGATTAATTCGTTTTACTACAGCAGGTACGCTGTTCGCTGGATATAAACTTTGGTCTGGATACATATGTCCAGAAAGGTTTGCATCAGCTGCTACTTGCCAACCACTTAAGTAAATCGCTTGTAACCCAGCTTTTACTTGTTGCATCGCTTGGTTTCCTGTTAATGCGCCAAGTGCGTTAATATAGTCTTCTGTATGAAGCGATGTCCAAAGCTTCTCAGCACCGCGACGCGCTAACGTATGTTCAATATCAATTGACCCGCGCAGGCGAATTACATCTTCTGCCGAATATGGACGTGTGATCCCTTTCCAACGCTCATCTAATTCCCAGCTTTCTTGTAACTTCTCGATTCTTTCGTTTTTCATTTGTTCCATCCCCTTTTCATTTTTTATAAAATTTCATAACCCGGTAATGTTAAAAATGGTACGAATTCATCATTTCGAACGAGATCTGTAAACAACGTTGTCGCCTCTTGGAATCTCCCTTTCTTAAAGGCTTCCTTACCAATCTCTCTTTCTATTTTTGCTAATTCTTCTTCTTTTAGCTCTTCCATTAATTCAAGCGTAATATTACGACCATCATTTAGTTTTCCACCTTCATGACGAATCCATTGCCATACTTGTGCTCTTGAAATTTCAGCAGTTGCCGCATCTTCCATTAAGTTATAAATGGGTGCTGCTCCCCGTCCGCTTAACCAAGATGCAATATATTGAATACCTACACTAATATTCATGCGAAGGCCCTCTTCTGTAATCGTTCCCACCGGTACCTCTAGTAAATCGTTTTCTGTTACACATATTTCTTCACGTTTTCTAAAAATTTGATTCGGTGTTTTCATAATGTGATTAAATACTTCCATTGCAACCGGTACAAGTCCAGGGTGGGCAACCCAAGTCCCGTCATGACCGTCTAAAGCTTCGCGCTCCTTATCAGCACGCACTTTTTCAAAAGCTGCTTCATTTGCTTCTGGATTATTTTTAATCGGAATTTGTGCCGCCATTCCTCCAATTGCTGGTGCATTACGGCGGTGACATGTTTGAATTACTTTCAAAGAATAGGAACGCATAAATGGTGCCGTCATCGTGACTTGTGCTCTATCTGGTAGTAAGAATTTATTATGATTACGGAAACTCTTTAAAAAGCTAAAAATATAATCCCATCTTCCGCAGTTTAAGCCAGCAGAATGATCTTTTAGCTCATACAAAATTTCATCCATTTCAAACGAAGCGTGAATCGTTTCCAGTAACACAGTTGCTTTAATCGTTCCATTTGGAATGCCGATATATTTTTGAACAAATACGAATACATCATTCCATAATCTTGCTTCTAAATAACTTTCCATTTTCGGTAAGTAAAAGTATGGGCCGCTCCCTTTTGCTAAAAGAGCTTTCGCATTATGGAAAAAGTACAAGCCGAAATCTACTAAGCTACCCGACATATTTTTCCCATCAACTTGCATATGCTTTTCCTCTAAATGCCATCCTCTTGGACGTACAATGAGTACAGCTGTTTTCTCATTTAATCTATATTCTTTCCCTTTATCATTTTCATGTGAAATCGTTCCCTTTACTGCATCTCGTAAGTTGATTTGACCTTCAACTGCATTTTCCCAAGTTGGTGCATTCGAATCTTCAAAATCCGCCATAAAAAGATGCGCTCCTGAATTTAAAGCGTTAATGACCATCTTTCTATCTACCGGTCCAGTAATCTCTACGCGGCGATCCTCTAAGTCTTTTGGCAGCTTGGCAATTGTCCAATCCGCTTCACGTATGTGTTTTGTTTCTTCTAGAAACTTCGGAAACTCCCCTGCATCAATTCTCTTTTGTTTTTCTACACGTTTTTGTAAAAGTTCTATGCGGCGCTCATTGAAATTCTCATGTAGTTCCTTCAAAAAACTAAGCACCTCAGGTGTCAATATTTCGTTGTACGCTGGTAACATTTCTCCAACGAGTGTAACCCGTGAAGTTTGCGTCGACATATTAGCATCCCCTTCTTAAACTGTTTTATAACAGATTTGATTTCATGTTTTATATTATATAACAAATCTTCAGAAAAGGAAGTTTTTTTTGAAAATTCACTTCATTTTTTTTCAAAACGCCATTCTTTCGTGCTTTATTTCATACAAAAAAGGCCACTGTTATACAACAACGACCTTTTTGTATTATTTTTAAATTTCACTTTGACTAGTTAAACTTTATTACTGCCCTTGTTCCATATCATGCAATATTGCTCTATGTAAAAACTGTGCGTATTGTTCTCTCGTTACCTTCATAGACGGACCGAATTTACCTTCTCCGATTCCCATTGTAATACCATTTGTTTGTACTGCACTAATTGCATTCGTTGCCCATGAATTTGCTGAAACATCATTAAAGTTATGAGATCCCTTGGCCTGTAAGTCAAAAGCATTCGTAAGAACTTGTGCCATTTCCGCACGCGTTAACGTCGCCTTCGGTCTAAAGTTTCCATTCTCGTCTCCCTGGAAAATTCCCATTTCCGTTAAAGCCAATATCTCCTCGATAAAGCTTGTTGAATTTTCATCAATATCTCCATATGGGTTTTCATATTCATCTTGTTCTTCCATATCAAACACACGGTAAATTAAAGCTGCAACTTGCTCACGTGTTACATTATCCCCAAAACCGAATATTCCATCGCCATATCCCAAAATAATTTCTTGTTCCGCTAATTCATGAATTGCCTCATATGCCCAATGTCCTTTTGGTACATCTTTAAATACAATTGTATTTGCTTTTTGCAACGGTGCACTTTCCGCTTTTACACTATTACTCTCTGCTGTGAATAACACCCCACCCATAATTGTTAATGCTGTAGCTGTTTTTAATAATTTTTTGCTCATTACATTTCCTCCCCAATATGTATATATTTTTTCCGACACATTTCGTGACGTTTTTGTGAATCTTATTACACATCATGTCTTTTTTATGGGGTTGATTATAAAGCTTATGTATAACATTAAAAATACAAATAAACGAATAATAATTCTTTTTTAAACAAACAAAAAAGCACAAATATTTCTATTTGTGCTTTCATATTTCACTCTATTTCCAATCCTCTTTCAAATGATAATTAATAATCGCATTATTAATAAACTGAGCATATTGTTCTCTAGGTACAGGGCGATTTAATTCATACATGCCATTCCCAGTTCCTCTTACAACATTATTAGATTGTAGCGCACTAATTGCATCTTCTGCCCAGTGGCCTTTTGGAATATCTTTAAATGTATGTTTTTGTTTCGTTTCAAAATTAAATGCTCGTTTTAAAATGACAGCCATTTCCGCTCTAGAGATTGGTGCTTTCGGCCTAAAATTCCCTTGGCCATCCCCTGTAAAAACACCACGTTTTGTTAACGCCAAAATTTCCTTTTTAAAAGTTGTTGTACTATCAGAAACATCTTTATATGGATTCGCTACTGATCCTTCTTCTTTTATCTCAAGTGTTCTGTAAATAGTCCCAGCTACTTGTTCACGTGTTATAAGATCACCAACACCATACTTCCCGTTTCCATACCCTAATATAATTTTATGATATGCTAAATCCATAATAGCATCATATGCCCAAAATCCGTATGGAACATCTTCAAACACAATCATTTGTGGATACTCTTCCGCTTTTACAGGCGTCACATTCGTCCCTGCAAATATACCTCCTGCCATTGTCGCAATCATCATTACACCCAATATTTTTTTCTTCATTATCCTCTCTCCCTATTTCATTCAAATAAAATGAATTTCATTGTTTCAGGAGTACTCTTTTTTGGTGAATGTAAGATAAAATGCAAATCTTCTAGGAGAAATATTTCCACTACCTTTCTGCTTTATGCCTTCTTCTTTCTTTTTCAAAAAGGAAGTTGTCACATCTAAGGTGTTATATACTAAAACATTCTACAATTTCTTTATAAACTCCTTTTCACTTTACAACTTCTCTTTATTGGGACCTAAAAGAGATACCTAATGGCGATTACTATATTCATAATTTATATTTCAGAGGTAGCATTCCCCTTCACTGATAACTCGCCTTCTCTTCCCTTGCGAAAAGTTAGTGCCATCCCTACAAATATAAGGATAATCCCTATTACTTGCATCTAAATCCGGTCTAATAGTTTGGCAACAGCAGGATCTAAAAACACTAATACAGAAATGAGTCTCGTCGATAAATCTCTTAAACTGTCAAAAAATAAGTAATATACAAATCTAGTATGTCTAAATCATCGCCTTGAAAATGCCCGAAGTCTATGAATAGTAGCAATAAAAAAAGCATCCTTTTTTATTAAAAGAGGATGCTTTTTTTATATTTATTAACACTCAAATATGCTACTACTTTTGAAGAGTAAATTGGGCAACTATTTGTTTTAGTTTTCCTGCTGCGTTATGCATATGTTCAATTGAAACCGAAATCTCTTGAACAGATTTTTCTTGCTGTTGAATAGACTCTTTTACCCTATCAGTTCGGTCAGATGATCTTTGGGAAATTTGAGCCATGTCTTCTGCAGAAGCCGAGATTTCCTCACTACTCGCTGCAATTTCATCTGTAGACATAGATACCGTTTGAATTTGCTCAGATACTTGCTGTACTTTTTCTGTAATTGTTCCAAATACTTTTTCTGTATGCATTACTACTTGTGTACCTGCCTGTACCTCATTATCTACTTTCCCCATCATATGTACCGTATGGTTCGTTGTTCCCATAACTTGAGTAATAAGATTCTCAATTTGTTTTGCAGAATCACTAGATTGTTCTGCTAATTTCCGCACTTCATCTGCCACAATTGCAAATCCTCTACCACTTTCACCAGCACGTGCAGCCTCAATTGCGGCGTTTAATGCTAATAAGTTAATCTGGGAGGTAATACCTTGCATAACATCAATGATTTTAACAATTTCTTCTGATTGTTCTTTCATAGTCTCTACTTGTTTCACACCGCTATGTACCGAATTTTGGATTGTATCCATCTGTTGAATCATTTGTTTCATTAATTTGTTACCACTCTCTGCATCTAATGCTGATTGAGCAGATAATTCATTTACAGAGGATGATGTATTGACTATACTCTGCATTCCTTGCGTCAACTCTTCCATCGCACCCGCAGTTTGTTCCATTGCTTGCATTTGACTCTCTGCACCATTTGCAACTTCTTCAATATCCATAGTGATTTTCTTCGCTGCACTACTAGATACTTCTGATGCAGATACTACTCCGTCTGCATGTTGGAATAAAAGCTGAATATTATTCTCTACTTCTTCCATATTTGTTCTTAGCCCTGCAATCATCTCGTTAAAATTACTTACTAATACACCTAATTCATCCTTAGCAGTATAATCACCATGTACGGTTAAATCTCCTTCTTTCGCTCTTTCCATCATACGACTAACCGTTTGTAAAGGAGCAACTATGAGCTTGCTAATAATATAACTTACTATACATATAACGATTGTAGTAACTACTACAAGAATGATAAAGGTAATAACGGAACGATCAATCATTTTTTGAGAATCTTTAAATACTTGGTCAGCTAAATTTGAAACATACGATTCTAGATCCACTGCATAACCAGCTAACTCTATTCCCTTCGGTTTTAATTCCTTCTGAAATTCATTTACCATTTGTGGCTCGTTTGTTGCCTTTGCCTTTTCAAATAATTTTTTATATGTATCTTTATAACTTGGCAAAGATTTCTTCATCTTCTGAAACAGTTCATCCTCTTGCTTACTTAAATTAAAACCATCATCATATTCTTTTAATAAAGAATCATATTTTTTAAGATCCTTTTCAATATTATCAATTATTCCCTCTTTATTTGCCACTTCATTTTGTGATACCGTAATTAATTCTAATAAATTATATTCTAGTGAATTTTGTGTGCGAAGCATTCCTTCTAATAAAATTGCAGAATATTGATAATCATCTACTACAACCTCTGTATCATGCTTAATCTTATTAATAGAACTAATTGCTACACTGCTTATAATTACCATACCTAAAACTGCTAATGAAATAAGCGCTAATAATTTATATTTCACTTTTAAATTTTGTAAAAAATACATTTTTCCACCTTTATTCCTTTATATATAGATTTTTAGAATTTTATAGCTTATTATTTACAAAATCACAATAAAAAGCAATGATAAATATTCCCAATATGAAACTTATATCTCTATAAAAAAAGAAGTAGCTATCATGCTACTCCTTTTTGCTTTGTTTCTCATATTGTTCAAACGTATGAATTCTTTCAAAAATTGGTGGGTGCGTGTATAAGAAAAATTTCACTAACGCAGGCGGATTTACTTGGCTTAAACTTGTTTTTGATAAATATTGAAAAGTTTTCACACCAGATTTCCCGTCCTTCGTCATATTTAAAGCATATTGATCTGCGGCTCTTTCTTCTATACGTGAAACGTAGTTTGTTGCTGGTTGTGCTGCAAAAGAGAGTATAGAAGAAATTAAGAAAAATAAAGGTAAAATGGAGAAACATGCCACTTTTGAAATTTGCAATGTATCTCCCCATTTGCGAATACACATATTTATAATACGACTAATTAAAAACATACCTATAAACGATAGCAATACATAACTTGCAACGCCAAAAAATATATGTTTCATAACATAATGCCCCATTTCATGGGCCATTATAAATAAAATCTCTTTATCTTTTAACTGCTTAAGTGTTGTATCCCACATTACAATACGGGCGTTAGGGCCAATTCCTGTTACGTAAGCATTTAATGCATTCGTTTTTTCTGACATATTTACTTCATATACGTGTTTAGCAGGAATGTCCGCTTTGTCTGCTATCGCTAAAATTTTCGTTTCTAATTCTTTATTTTTCAGCGTCGAGAAGTCGTTATACAGTGGATCAATAACGACAGGCTGTATGAATGTTAAAAAGATTGTAAATGGAACAGAGAGCGCCCATCCTGCGAGCCACCATCTCTTCGGAAATTTACGGATAAGCCATAATAGAACGGTAACTACGATTAACATAGTCGCATAACTTTCCCAAAAACCGATAACATGATCTTTAATCCAGCTTTGTGTACTTTGTGTTGAAATGCCGTAATCAACGGACACTTTCCGGCCAATCCATTGCATCGGTAAGGCAAGCACTGTTGTCAATAATGATAAATAAAAGAAATAAATCGCAACTTGCAAAACACTTATTTTAGTCGTTTCCTTCGACCATTTCTCAAACTTTCTTGAAATACCTAGCACAAGTACAAATAATAAAATAATCCATTCAAGAGGCGTCGCTAAAAAGTATAGTAAATTTTTCACGCGCGAATAATCTTGGCTTAGCGTAAGCTCTCTAGCACTCATAAACGTTTCTGGATCTGCACTCGTTCCCTTATACATGTCCGGAATAAGTTCATGATTCCATCCAAATAAATACCAATATATAAGTAACGCAAATCCAACGTACAAAAAAAGCGACCAACCAATAACCTTCCTCACGCTATTCCCTCCTCTATGCTGCCTGTCTATTATTATTGTAAGTTCGTACACGCTAAATTAGAACAAGCTTATTATGCGAATTGCTCGAGATCCTTTTATTTACATAAAAAAACTCTTCTACATAAGAAGAGTTTTCCCTATCTTTAAACACTTTCTTCGTTTCATAATCTGGAATAAAGATCGCACTTACAAACCGACACGTACCCTACTTGCTTTTTAGATAACATAAAAAGCCTCTTTAAGGAAGTACATCTATTAATAAATTAAAATCTTGTAAAGAGAAAGAACTATATTTCATAATACCTTGTACAGCTAAAAGTAAAACAAGACCGATCACACACATATAATTAACGCTTTCTTCATTCTTTTTTTCAGTAACCACTCCACCACTTATACATAAAATCCCTAGCAAATGAAGCGCTAAATACATGAAAAAGTAAGCTTCCTCCCAGCGCAAAATAACATTCACTGTCGTTATTAACACTAGACTAAGTAAAATCAAATAAAAAAACTTATTTGATGATATCGTTTCATTCATATAATTTTATACATCCCTTTCAAATTTCGAATTAATGATGTTTCAAAGCTATAAAGTAAATGATTGTTTTCATACCATAAAACAAAAGGAAAGCCACCATTACTTTCTCGAATACTTTATGAATCCACATATACTTCTCTTCATTCTTTCTGAAGATGCGCTTCATCATTTCTTCTACAATTAGACCAAATATTAGTAAAATCCCGAACACAATAAGAAGAGAAATAATATTTTCTTTTAAATGAGTACTAGAAAATAAGTAATACTCTGGAAACACAATCGTATCTACTACCGGTTGAAGCCAATGACAAACGCTTTTATCACAAATATCTGTAATAGACGTAGCATCTATAATGTCTTTTAATATTTTTCAACCGTCTTCTTCATCTCATTTACTCCCCACTACATCTGAAAAGCTCTTTTCCTGCTCTGCATATATAACTGGCACTTCTTTACTCCAATATTTGCGATTAACAAATAAAAAGATAAGTACTAAGTTTAATCCTGTTATAAAAATAATAAGTCCAGGAAAGAATGTCGTATAACTTGAGAAATCGGCAAAACTAATAATTTTTTCTCTACTTATTAAAAAAGACGCACCTATTACAAATGCATTGTTTAACATATGTATTGCAATTGGCATGAGTAAACTTTTCGTACGAATATATACGATTGACAATACGATGCTGAATATGGCTGCACCGAGGAAATCAACATGTAACAACGCAAACAATATTGCTACAACGATGGTCGCTATGCTCGTTCCCCATTTTGTTGCAAAACGTTGAAGTAAAAATCCGCGAAAAACAAATTCCCCGATAATTGGTGCGATGAATACGACCCTAATGACTTGAGATACATATCCCCCAGTACTATCTACAATTGGTTCATGCAGGGCGTTCATAATAAAGTCCGGTGTAATCCATGCAAAACTATACATATACAAAATAAGATACCCGTAACTAAACATGCATAACATAACCGTAATGTATAAAACTTGTACCAAGTTAAATGTTTCATTTTTATTAACAAATAATGAAAATGAAATGTGGTGCTTTCTATACTCATAAGAAATCCATACGATCGGAAGGATATAGAATATAAGGATATTTATAAAAGAAGAATTTTGTATATGAAATATACTTGTTAGCAAATCGCCACTACTTCTCGCTATTAAAATTAATAGTGCAAATACAATTAAAAAATATCTAGCTCGCATCACTTGAAACGGATTCACACTCATCTCCTCCCCTATGTTACTTTTATCATATCATTTGATTCTTAATTTTTTGCGAAAGAAAACCTTAAAATTTCCTTAAAAATTCCATAAGTTACAAAATGATGATATGATATTCGAGAAAATTAGGAGGGATTTTTATGTACCAAGCAAATATTTTACTTGTTGATGATGAAACAGCAATTTTACAATTACTAACTACCATTCTTGAAAAAGAAGGTTTTTCTCATATTACAACTGCAACATCAGCTGAAATAGCTTTATCTCTAACTAAGCAAAACAATTACGATTTAATTATTTTAGATGTAATGCTTCCTGGACAATCCGGTTTTGATATTTGTCCAATCATTCGCCAACAAACAGATTGTCCAATTTTCTTCCTATCAGCAAAAGCATCTGATTTAGATAAAATATCCGGATTTTCATACGGTGCGGATGATTATATTACGAAGCCCTTTAATCCATTAGAAGTAGTAGCACGTATGAAAGCACAGCTTCGGAGACATATGAAACAAACCGTACCACACGAACAAAAATCACACTCGATTTCATTTGGCAGATTTGAAATTGATCAGCACTCTGCAGAACTGACAGTGGATGGTCACATTGTCGAATGTTCCGCTCAACTCTTTCAACTACTACTCTTCTTTTGCGAGAATCCAAACTACGTATTTTCGAAAGAGGAAATATACGAAAAAGTTTGGGGAGCACCTGCCTATAATGGCGATGACAACACTGTTATGGTCCACATTCGAAAACTACGTGAAAAAATTGAACACGATCCAAGTAAACCAGAATATATAAAAACCGTTCGCGGGCTTGGTTATAAGTTCGTTACAAAGTAGGGTGACGATATGAATTTTAATAAACGACTTATTATTCAATTTATCATGCAACACGTTTTTGTTTTAGTTACATTACTTATCGCTGTAGTTGCTGCTTTTACTTATTTAATTTTTCTTCTTACTAGTACTTTATACGAACCTAATATTCCAGATTCTGATAGTTTTACAATTTCAAGATACATCTCTTCAGAAGATGGGCATATTTCGTTACAATCTGAAGTGCAAGATTTAATAAAGGAGAAAAATGATTGGCTCCAAGTTGTAGATGAAAACGGAAAAATCCTCTACCACTTTAATACACCAAATGATGTTCCGAATGCTTATACGAAGACATCTTTAGTCGCATATATACAACATCATATCGAAAGTAATTATAAATTTACATATTGGGAAATTGAATTAGAAGAAAAGAAAGTACTTGTTATTTATGGTGGTATGTTAAAAAGCAATGCGTTACTGACAGCAATTCAAAAGGATCACTCCTCTTTAACGATGGATTCGTTCACATTAACAGATCAAGAAAAACAGTTACTGTCTAAAGAAAAAGCAGCACTTCAAATATTTAATCAAAATGGCGAAGAGGTTTTTGCCTATCCAGCTGGAAAGAAAAAAACATTTTCAGCCATACAAATCGCCCTTAATGAAAAAGAACCGTGGAATCATAAAGAAAACACGTCTAGCTTTTACGATGCAAATAGTGGCAACCTTCTCGTTGTGACTGCGAAAAATGATCACTACTATCCAGATGACGAAATTGAAGATGTATTTACTAAGAAGTTTCTCATCGGATGCGGATTAATCCTTCTTATCGTGTTTGTTTATTTAGTCATTCTTTCTATTTGGTACGGTAATAAATTCGGGAAACCGTTATTACATGCGATGCGCTGGCTAAAAAATATCGCTGGTGGAAAGTATGAAGAACCTATTAGTAAAAAAGGAAAACCTGTCAGGTTCCGGCGATCTGGTAAAGAAAAATGGTCATTCCGTTTGTTTAGAGATGTAACAAGTTCACTAGAACACCTTTCTATTACACTCAAAAAAAATGATGCGATGAGGCAAGTACTCCAGCAAACACGAGAAGAATGGATTACCGGTCTAACGCATGATTTAAAAACACCACTTAGCTCTATATATGGCTACGCATTATTACTCGAATCGAATCAATATAACTGGACTGATCGTGATATTCAGCAATTTGGTAGTGTTATGAAAGAGAAATCTCAATATATGACGACATTAATTGATGATTTAAGCTTAACGTATCAATTAAAAAATAACAGCCTTCCTGCCCAACACGTAAACGTTGAAATCAATCAGTTCGTTCAAAAAGTATTATTGCAATTTATTAACAATCCAACACTCCAAAATCAAAATATTGAATTCGTACCGAGCTCAAATAAAATTCAATATTTCATTGAAGAAAAATGGTTTCAGCGTATTATCGAAAACTTACTCGTAAACGCGGTAAAACATAATAACGAAACAACTACTGTCATCGTAAAACTATCACAAAACGCTAATTCCTTTACACTCTCCATTTCAGATGACGGAAAAGGAATGGATGAAAAAACGAAAGAACTTCTATTTGAACGATATTACCGCGGAACAAACACAGAAGAAAGCAACATCGGAACTGGACTTGGCCTAGCCATTACAAAACAGCTCGTTCATGCTCATAACGGGACAATTTCCGTTGATAGTGCACTCGGAAATGGAACGACGATTATTCTTGTATTTCCGTTTCGTTCGTAGGAAAGATGCTATGTGGCGTCTTTTTTTCTTTTCTGGGAGAATTTTGCGGTAATTGAAATTATGTGAATCGTTTTTTCGAGACAAAGTAAAAATAAAACTATTAACAAATACATTTCTAAACTGTTATACTATAAATAGAAGTATAAACTAACTAAGTTTTGCATAAAATGAAGTAGACGAGGTGCTTCCAACACCCCGTCACTGCAACTAATTACCGCAAGGTGGAAGGTTGCAACTAAAGCTTATTTGCGCTTAGAAGACTTCCCACGCTTCGCAGGCAGACGGGTGGTCTTCTTTTTGCGCTTTTTTGCCGTTAATTTCTTAAATCCAAAAACTATACCTTCTCTAGCTATAGTTTTTGTAATTTCCAACAAAATTTGCAAAAGAAATTCCATACGATTACACCTCCTTTCTTCACAAAATGAAGAAAGGGCATAACCTTCCACCCGCAATATTTAATTGCTATTTTATTTTACCATTTTCATATGTATTACAGATAAAACAATACAAATTTAACAATCCACTTATAAAGTGAAACTTTAATCAGTGGAGGTTTTGTTCATCCCCCACTGATTATTAGCCCTCACCAATCGCGCTGCCCGGCAAATAGCGGGATAAAAATAACCCTTCATAACTCACTATGAAAGGTCACTCCATATTTCAGCTATTTCCCTACTAACACAAACACATTCTCATCAGGTGCTTCCATTACTGCAACATGTCCTGATTCTGTTGGAAATGGTTCGCGAATCCATTTTACATCTTTATTATCTTTTAAACTTTCATACGTTTGTTGTACATCTTCTACTAATACTTCGACTTCCGTAAAATTAATATCCGGATGATTGCTTATTACTAACTCTGAACTTTTCTCATCTGGAAACTTCAATCCTATTAACGTCCAAATAACCCCTTCTTCTAGTTCTCTTTCTATCATCCAGTTTTGCTTCATTCCCATTTCTTTATAGAAAGAAACTGATCTTTCTATATCTTTCGTATGTATAGATACACATTCTAGTTTTTTGAACATTTTCCCATTTCCCCCTTTATGAAAAAGCGAACCATCTCCCAACGATTCGCTCTTACCCTATTATTTTTTCTTCACCGGTATCCAAAGCTCTACTTGTGCAAACTCACTCTTATCTTCGTGGCAACGCTCATCGTACAGTTCAAACTCCGTAACACCGCAATGTTCATATCCTGAATGCGGGAACCATTCTGAGAATACTGCATTCCAAGTTTGGTGAATAGACGATACCATTTCTTCATGAGGAACTTTCGGCGTTGTAAATACTGCATATGTTGCTGCCGGGAAAGTACGCTTCGCAATTTCATTTGGTACATTTTCAAAGTCTGTAACTTCCATTCCGATAATGTAAGTGAAGTCTCCTGTTTCTAAATTAAAATCAGTACATAATCCAAGCTCTACCCATTGACTCGTATCTTTACGATTCGGAATCGTCGTTCCAAGATCTTTTTGTAAATATTCTTGCCAAAATACTGGAATGTCTTGATGGTTTTTCCCTTCTTTACTTGTCGTCTTCAATTCATAACCCGCCACTAAAAATTCTGGTTTATTTACAATACGATATTCCATTTGTATGCCCCCTAAATACGGATTTAATTTTCTTTGCTTTACATTCACTCTGTAATACATCGGTGTTTCGATTTCTTGTTTTCGATATTCACTCGGTGTCATTTGAAATAATTTTTTAAAGGCTCTCGTGAACGTTTCGTGAGATTGAAAGCCATGTTCAAACGCGATATCAATAACTTTTTCATCCGTATGAGAAAGTTGATAAGCTGCCCGGGCCAACCTCCGCTTTCGAACATACTCCATTACTGTATCACCTACTAATGCCTGAAATACACGATGAAAATGCGACTCAGAAAAACCTGCAATACGTGCTAAATTACGCAGCGTCTGTTTTTCCATTACATCTTCCTCAATATAATCAATTGACCTTTGAATTTGTGTTTCATAGCTTTCCATCTCTGTTCACCCGCCTTATATGTATTATGATAAAAGAGAACGCAATCCAATTCTTGACGTTTTTTACTATAATTCCATAAAAAATTGTAACTTTTTTATATGTATTTCGTTGTTATATATGAAGGGAGGGAAATGTAGTGAAACGCAAACAATCATTAGAAGAAATTTACTCAGAGCATATGCAAGATTTATTTCGCTATCTTCTCTCCCTAACCGGAGATTCCCACTATGCGGAAGATCTCATGCAAGAAACATTTTACCGAATGCTCGTCCATATTGACTATTATAAAGGAGAAGAAATTAGGCCGTGGTTATTTACAATTGCCTACAATGCCTTTATCGATTGGTATCGTAAAGAAAAGAAATATAAAACAACAGAAGTTGCAGAATTCCATTTACCAAACGTGCCAAGTACAGAACATGCATATTTCGTAAAACATGAGATTGCTAGTTGGTTAGAAAGTTTATCTTCTCTTCCGCTCGAAAGACGAAATGCCCTGCTACTACGAGATTACTATGGATTCTCCTATAAGGAAATAGCAGAAATGACTGGTCTCTCATTAGCGAAAGTGAAAATTGAATTACACAGGGGACGAAAAGAAATGAAAAGCATAAAGGAGTGATACGGATGGGGTGTACAGAATTTAAAAAACTATGGAAGAAGTATGAAAATGGAACGCTCACGCATGATGAACAAGAACTGTTAGAAAGTCATATTGAGTCATGTGAAGAGTGTGAAGCTTACTTAGATGAGCTGTTAACAAAAACAGAACCAATTAAGAAAAAGTTACCTCCAAAAGATCTTAAAGTTCCTTTTTGGAGGATTAAGTGGAAACATCGTTTACAAACATTTGGTTTTATATTATCAATTTGCATCGTTATCTATATAATCGGCGGGGTATTATCAGCCTTTTATTTTCAAGCTAATAATGATAAAAGGCTAGAAGAAATTAGAGAGGTTCCTTCGCTTGCACTTGAAGCAACGATCCCAAATAGCCGTGTTATGGGGGGCGGAACAAGTGTAGAAGCTTTTTTCCGTACGAATAGCCAATTTGATTTAGTACGAACCGTCGGTAAAAAAGAAATGCCCCTCGGTACAATAGAAACAAAAAGCTTCTTATCATCTGTAGATGTTACGAAGCGAACTTGGATGAATCCGTTCTATCAACCAAAACTCTTCTTTGTTCATCCAAAAACAGAGCAGGGTGATTATTTAAAGGATTCATCAAAAAAAGTATGGGATACACTTGCAAAAGTACATGATGGAACCGTTGCAGAAGTAGCAATTTCTTTTGATAAATCTTACACTTTAAAAGAATTAGAACCGCTTTTATATAGCATATTCGAGGCACAAGAACTCCCTCCAACTCCTTTATGGTACGCTTTAGATACAGGACAAGAAAGAAAAAATGTAGATGACTATATCCTACATGGCGGAGAAGCTATAGGGTTTCCAGAACATGTAAGATTCCTCGATAATGAAACTGACGGGCAGAAAACGCAAGAAGACAAAGTAACCGAAATGATGCGCGTCCTTTCTATCCATAAAAAAACGGTAAGCAAAATAGCAGCGCTTTCTGAGAAAGAATTAAACTTAGATAAACGTTATCAATATGTAAAGGATAACGGTGTAAAAGTATACGGAATTGTTATTACTGGCCCGTCGAAAGAGTTATTAAAATTACAAAACTCCCCGCACGTACGTTATGCGACTCTTGGAGATATTGAGATTTGGAATTGGTTTGATAATTAATAAAAAAGAAGTAGCGCTCTAAAAACGATGCGCTACTTCTTTTTTAATTCGAAATCACTTTCACATACATCCCTCTCACCGCTTTTTCATAAGCGATATCACTCATCTGTCTTATTTTTTCTGATACAACAGATGACTGAACAATTTTCCCTTCACGAAGTAACGGCGGATCAATAAGACGCATTTTATTTTTCTGATGTAAATCATAATCGTTTCTATCTTCTTTTCCTTTTATATTTGGATGAATTTTGCTTAATAAAGCTTCTACTTCGGGGTCATTACATTGCTGCAATTTCGAAATAAGCTCCTCATCTTCAAGAAGAAAATCATCTGCATGAATAATTCTTTTATGAAGAGCTACCTTTAACGTTTTCGCTAACATATCATTTCCGTAAATATTCATTGGTTCCATAAAGAAATCGATTACTTCTTTGTAATACGTTTCTGTAAACCATTCCGCTATTTCAATATTTTGAAGAACCATTTTCCCCTCTACTTCGATGACATCCTCTAAAAAACTATGAACTTCTTCTAAAGAAATATACCCATATGTATACATATCTCGTAACGTATAATCCACTCGATCTGCGCATAATTCGGGCGCTGACCTTTCCAGTAACGTCCACTTCGAATCATCTAATAAAATATCTTCATAGTTATAACCATGCCTCACAAGGATCGCTGGAATTTCTGAGTTTTTCACAACAGAACTAAATATCTCTTCATGATAACTTTCATCTTCATTATCAAAAACGTAATCAATCACGTGGGAAAAAGCAGTATGTGATACGTCATGTAGTAAACCAGCAATCTGTTCTTCTACTGAACCACCTAGTTTTTTCACCAATAACATAACACCCACTGAATGCTCAAAACGAGTTACATCCCATTTCTCGTTCATTAAGTAACTTGCGCCTGCTTGATGAATTCCCTTTAGTCTTTGCATAGGCTTACTTAAAATTAATTCTTCTAGCACTGCATCCACTTCAAATTCTCCGTATAGTACATCTGATATGATCACTTACAATCCCCCTTTTCAAGCAAAGTCTTTTTATATTATCTCTTTTTTGAAGAAGCGTAAATATACTATTCTGTAATTTGAATATAAACGTTCTGTTTTTATAAAAAACAGGTCCTCTTGTTCTTATCAAATTTAATCAAAAAAAGAAAATATTTCCACGACCCCTCTTTTTTTGTTTTAATAGATTTATAAATACATATTTACTAAAGAAAAAAGTAGCGAATGAAGTCAATTAGAAACTGACTTACAATTATAATATGAAAGGTCGGATAACTATGGACAGTTATTTTCCAAAAGCGGGGAAGTTAATTGGCGGTATCATTATGCTTATTATTTTGCTTTCATCTTTTTGGCTTATATGGATTGGAGAAACGAACATTCGTTACAGTGGAGATCATAAGGGCACGATGCCCTTTTGGTACAAGTGGCTCCCTGTTATTGTCGGTATACTCCTTGTCCGTTTCCTACCATTTCATCATAAAAACTATAATCCCCTTCAACAATTTGAACCAAGGCGCATCATAATTCAAACTGCTATCTTCTTCTTAAGTGGCTCCCTCTTCACGATTTGTCTTCTCACCACGAACTTTGAAGGAATGGCATTACAATTGTGGTTTATGATATTTAAAATTATTTTATTATTATTCACTCCATTAATGCTGCTTTTTTTTTATAAAAATAACCCCGAAAAAGAACGACCAAAGTCAGTAAAATTAACAGGGGATAATAGATGGTATCGGTTTACACCACTTATTGTCATTATAATCTGGGGTTACTTCAACTTCTTTTCTATATTCTCTACACCATTTGTTTCAATGAAAATGGAACCCACGATTTTAATCTCCATTTTACTTGTAGGGTTTCTTATAAATAGTGTACTTGAAGAGATTTTTTATAGAGTTTGGTTGCAAACACGTTTGGAATTATTACTAGGTACTTGGCCGGCTATTCTTCTTACATCATTGTTATGGGCAAGCTGGCATATCGCATTACATGGCTCTGGTCATTGGGATATTGATACAGCTACGGTCATTGTGAACCTTGGTATCGTAGGTCTATTCCTTGGATATTTGTGGGCGCGTTATCGTAAGGTATGGGTAATTATTATTGTTCATGGATTAATTAATGCACATCCACAACAACTAATTGAGATTATATTTAAGTAAAGAGCGCGATTGAGAAATAAAAAATAAAAGGGATTATACATGATTAATATGTATAATCCCTTTTATTTAACCTTATTCAAACGTAACTTCTACCTGCACAATCTCCGACCTACTACCAAGTCTAAGCGGTGGTCCCCAAAATCCAAATCCAGAAGAAACAATTGCGTGGAACGCGCCTTTTTGTGCGTATCCCCAGTCTAGCTCGTACATTCTTCTCGTTACAATATGATTGGGCGCCATTTGTCCGCGGTGCGTATGACCGGATAATAATAAGTCTACACCAGCATCCGCTGCCTGTTTCAACTCAAATGGCTGATGATCCATTGCGATAACTGGCATGGATTTATCCACTGTACTCATAAGTTTTTCAAAGCTTTGGCGATCTCGCTCTGTTTTATCTCTTCTTCCAACGAGATAAAAGTCATCTTCAATTGTAAGCACTTCATCTAAAAGAATACGAATATCAATCTTATCCATCTCTTGTAAAAACTCTGGAACCGCTCTGCCGTAGTATTCATGGTTTCCTAAAACACCATATACGCCTAATGGAGCTTTCATTTGTTTCATAATATGACCCATGTTTTTTTGAATGAATACTCCTGGATGATCATCGATAATATCACCTGGCAGTAAAATAATATCAGGTTCCATTTCATTTACATGACGAACAAGTCTTTTCAAATGCGAAACGCCAGACAGTTTACCGAAATGCATATCAGAAGCCATCGCAATACGTAAACTTTTACGCCCCTCTACCTTTTTCGGTATGTGCACTTCGTATTTTCTTACTACTGGACTATACGCATTAAATACTCCATACGCAAAGATAAAGATAAATGCAGCTATCACAGCCGTCCCTATCCAAATAATTGCCGCTTCTTTCTCTACTGAAAACTGTAAAAGAAAGACCATAATATCAGCTAATGGCAACAACATAAGCGCATATTGTATAACCGCAAACCAAATCGAACCTATCGTTCGCAGAAATGGCAGAGACTTAAACACTTGCACGAGAATGTACGCATATGAAATAAATGCGACTATGAAAGCATAATATCCCCAAGATTCCCAGCCAAATACCGCATGAAGCCAAACCCATCCGTTCCAGCCGATATAAAACATAAGTAGTGTGTATATAATTAATATGGTAAATATATTGAGATAACGAAGATTCTTCACAGCCAGCCTCCTTATTGATTTCTTTTATTATAACTTGTTATGCACTTATAACGTAAATATTAAGCGCTTCAATCTTCAGAATAAGAACATTGATAAACATATTGTCTTAAAATTTTTAAGAACGGCTGTAATGGACATTTTTGAGTCTTACGTGTTGGATAAAATTCTATTATCTTTATCCTTCAAAACTCATCTATGCAATTATGCATAACCATCAATTCCGTTTTATTTTCATGTTACGATATAAATGTAATACGACATATATCGACAAAAATAAAAGGAAGTGATTGTATGAAACGTTCTAAAACATATTTAAAATGTTTAGCATTATCCGCTGTTTTTGCTAGTAGCGCTGTAACTCTTTCAACACCTGCTGCTTACGCTCAAACGACGTCACAAGTTGTAACAGATATCGGGCAAAATGCAAAAACACATACGAGCTATAATACATTTAATAATGATCAAGCTGATAATATGACAATGTCTTTAAAGGTAACTTTTATCGATGACCCAAGCGCTGATAAACAGATTGCCGTTATTAATACAACTGGTAGTTTTCTAAAAGCAAATCCTACTATAAGTGATGCACCTATTGATAACTACCCAATCCCTGGCGCTAGTGCAACATTACGTTATCCTTCACAATATGATGTTGCATTTAACCTTCAAGATAACAGCGCTCGTTTCTTTAACGTAGCACCTACAAATGCTGTAGAAGAAACGACTGTAACATCTAGCGTATCTTATCAACTTGGTGGCTCTGTTAAAGCTTCTGTAACGCCTAATGGCCCTAGCGGTGAAGCTGGTGCAACTGGTCAAGTCACTTGGTCTGACTCTGTAAGCTATAAACAAACTAGTTATAAAACAAATTTAATTGACCAAACAAACAAAAACGTAAAGTGGAACGTATTCTTTAACGGATATAACAATCAAAACTGGGGTATTTACACACGTGACTCCTATCATTCTTTATATGGAAACCAACTGTTCATGTACTCTCGCACATACTTATATGAATCTGATGCAAAAGGTAATTTAATACCGATGGATCAACTTCCAGCACTAACAAATAGCGGTTTCTCTCCTGGTATGATTGCTGTTGTTATCTCTGAAAAAAATACAGATCAATCTAACTTACAAGTCGCTTATACAAAACACACCGACGACTACCAACTTCGTCCAGGCTTCACATTCGGAACTGCAAACTGGGTTGGAAACAACGTAAAAGACGTTGATCAAAAAACATTTAACAAATCGTTTACACTAGATTGGAAGAATAAAAAATTGGTAGAGAAAAAATAAAGAAAACCGAACCGCCACTTAGATGACGGTTCGGTTTTTATTTAAATTACAAAATCCTCCGGAATAAACACTTTCACTTCTTTCGGCTGTACGTATACGAAATCACCCGCTTGAATGTTCAGCTGTTTGAACTGTTCTTTCGTAATTTCTGCTTCTAAATATTCATCTGTTTCGTCTCGTTTTAATTCTACATATACGACAGGTCCGACTGCGTGAGAATAAGATACTTTTGCCGGGATTGCATCTACGCTTTGTTTCGTACGAGAGATTGATAAGTCATGCGGTCTTACGTAGGCTATTCCGTCTACGTTGGAAACGTGCTTATGCTCTGGTGCTTCTAGTTCGACCGATCCTACATTTAGCTTTCCTTTATGAACGCGGCCGTGAAATAAATTTACATTTCCTAAAAAGTCATATACAAACGGACTTGCTGGGTTTTCATATACTTCTTCCGGTGTTCCCATTTGTTCAATGCAGCCTTCATTCATTACAACGATGCGGTCTGCAACGTCTAACGCTTCTTCTTGATCATGCGTTACGAATACGCTCGTAATTTGAAATTCGTCATGTAATTTTCGGAGCCATCTTCGTAATTCTTTTCTCACCTTTGCATCGAGTGCACCGAACGGTTCATCAAGTAATAAAATTTTCGGTTCGACTGCAAGTGCCCGGGCTAGTGCAATACGTTGACGTTGTCCACCAGATAATTGCGGTGGATAACGTTTAGCAAAGCCATCCATTTTTACGAGCTTTAATAATTCTGTTACCTTTTCTTCTATCGCTTCTGCTGACGGTCTTAAGCTTTTCTTTCTTACTTTTAAACCGAAAGCGACATTCTCAAATACATTCATATGCTTAAAGAGCGCATAGTGCTGAAAGACGAAACCGACTTGCCTGTTTTTTACGTGAATGTCTGTTAAATCTTCCCCATCAAATGAAATAGAACCCCCATCCGCTTCTTCTAATCCTGCAATAATGCGTAATAACGTCGTTTTCCCAGAACCTGATGGGCCTAATAAGGCAACAAGTTCACCTTTTGGAATATCCAAATGAATGTCTGTTAGTGCTTGAAATGTACCATATTGCTTTGATACACCTTGAATTTGAATACTCACCGTAATCCCCCTCTTATTGTCGTTTTTCCATTCGCCATTCAATCCCGTTTTTTATAACGAGTGTAAACACTGCAATTAATGACATTAACGTCGCTACTGCAAATGCTGCTGAAAATTGATATTCATTGTACAAAATTTCAATATGAAGCGGCATCGTATTCGTAATACCACGCACGTGACCTGATACGACAGAAACGGCTCCAAACTCACCGATAGCACGGGCATTACATAGAATCATGCCGTATAAAAGACCCCATTTTATATTTGGAAGCGTAACGCGCCAAAACATTTTCCAGCCACTTGCGCCAAGTGATAAAGCTGCCTCTTCTTCACTTTTCCCTTGCGCCTGCATAATGGGAATTAATTCACGTGCAACGAACGGGAAGGTTACAAAGATTGTTGCGATAATAATGCCTGGTACAGAGAAAATGAGTTTCACTCCATGTTCAAGTAACCATTCGCCAAGAGCACCCCTCGGTGTGAAAAGTAAAACGAATACTAATCCTGCGATAACTGGTGACACAGCAAACGGCAGTTCAATAAGAGAGAGTAATACTTGTTTTCCTTTAAACTGAAACTTTGTAATAAGCCATGCGGCCGCTATCCCAAATATCGTATTAAGCGGCACAACGATTAACGCAACGAGAAGCGTTAATCTAATTGCTGAAAATGCTTCTTGATCTGTAATAGCGGCAATGTATACATCCATCCCTCTTTCAAAGGCTTTTAGAAAAATAGTTATGAGTGGCAGTAATAGAAAGAGAGATAAAAATAAAACTGTAATCGTAATTAATACGCCTGGTACGAGCTTAGATTCTTTTTTAGCTGATACGCTTTTTACTATTTTCTTTTCTAATAATGTTGGTTCCATTTTCTCTCCTCCTATTCACTTTTTAGTTCATGCCTTCTACTCCAACTTTGAATCATATTAATAAGAAGAAGGAAAAGGAGAGAAATAATAAGCATCACGGTCGCTACAGCTGTTGCCCCCGCATAATCATATTGTTCTAGTTTCGTCATAATCATCAGTGGTGCAATTTCTGTTTTCATCGGCATATTACCTGCGATGAAAACGACAGATCCGTATTCTCCTAATGCTCTTGCAAATGCAAGTGAAAAACCTGCAAGAAGAGCGGGAAAGATCTCTGGTAAAATGATTTTCACAAATATTTGCAAGCGGGATGCACCTAAACTCGAAGCTGCCTCTTCTACTTCTTTATCAATATTTTGCAGCACTGGTTGCACCATTCGAACGACAAATGGTAAACCGATAAAAGTAAGCGCAACGATAATTCCGAGTGGTGTAAAAGCTACTTTTATGTGAAACAGACTAAATATTTTCCCAATCCATCCATTTTCCGCATAAAGCGTTGTAAGTGTAATACCAGCTACAGCTGTCGGAAGTGCAAACGGTAAATCAATGAGTCCGTCTAATAGTCGTTTCCCTGGAAATTTGTAGCGTACGAGCACCCAAGCTATTAATAAACCGAAAATGGCATTTACAATAGCAGCTGCAAATGAAGTTGTAAAACTAACTTGATAGGAATGCAACACACGCTCGTTCGTTATAACCCCAGCGAACTTCTTCCAACCTAACTGTGAAGTTTGAATAAATACGATAGAAAGTGGTATAAGTACGAATAAACTCATGTACAACATTGTAAATCCAAGCGATAATCCAAACCCTGGTAAAACACGCTTCTTCCTCATACTCTTTCACCTCATCCCCCTTTAGCAGTGCATTATTTTTGATAAATTTTATCGAATAAGCCGCCGTCATTAAAGTGTTTTTCTTGTGCTTTTTTCCAGCCACCAAATAGTTCATCTACTGTAAATAATTGAACTTTCGGAAATTGGGATGCGTATTTTTCTGCTACTTTTTCATTGCGCGGACGATAAAAGTTTTTCGCCGCAATTTCCTGTCCTTTTTCTGAGTACAAATATTCAAGATACCCTTCTGCTACTTTTTTCGTTCCTTTTTTATCAACGACTTTATCTACAACCGCTACTGGTGGTTCTGCAAGTACACTAATAGAAGGGGTTACAATTTCAAATTTATCTTTTCCAAGCTCTTTTTGAGATAATAACGCTTCATTTTCCCATGCGATTAATACGTCACCAATTCCTTTTTCAACAAATGTTGTCGTTGCTCCGCGCGCTCCTGAATCTAATACTTCTACGTTTTTATAAATTTGGCCAACAAACTCTTTCGCCTTATCTTCACTATTATTATATTTTTTCAATGCGTATCCCCACGCCGCTAAATAGTTCCAACGTGCTCCGCCTGATGTTTTTGGGTTTGGTGTAATGACAGACACACCTTTTTTCGTTAAGTCATCCCAGTCTTTAATTCCTTTCGGGTTTCCTTTTCGAACAAGAAATACAATTGTTGACGTGTATGGAGTAGAATTATTCGCAAGTCGCTTCTGCCAATCTTCTGCTAGTTGTTTTTTCTTGCTAATGGCATCAATATCATAAGCAAGTGCTAGTGTAACAACGTCTGCTTCTAAGCCATCAATAACAGAGCGTGCTTGACTTCCAGATCCCCCATGTGATTGTTTTACATTTACTGTTTGCCCATGCTTCTCTTTCCAATACTTCGCAAAATCTTTATTAAAATCTTGATATAACTCCCTAGTTGGATCATAAGAAACATTTAAAAGCTCAACTGTTTTTTTATCTCCACTTCCTTCAGAATTACTAGTGGATGTTGCCGAACCACACCCTGATAAAAGTACAACTGCTGATAATAAAACACCTGTACTTTTCATAAACGCTGTCTTACCCCACTTTTTCATCGTTAAGCCCCCTTAGTTTATACAATAGAAAAAGGCACACAATATATTCACAAATGTGAACATTGTGCGCCTTCAGTTTATCTGATTAGCTTCTAATGTATTGTATTCGATTTCTTTTCATTTTAATTCTGTAATTCATATGTGTCAACTTGGAATTTGAATTTTCTTACTAAACTAAAATATTGGCATACTTCGAGCCCAATGATTTTTCAAATCAGCAAATTCTTTTGGTAACTTACTATTTTCATTCCATTCTAATTTATATGCATTTACTAACACCGTAGCCATTGATTCACGGTTCATTACTCCATTTTGATTAAAATTACCGTTCTTATCATTTTCAGAGTTCATCCATAATTTCACAAATAAGATATTGCACTCGCCGTAAGCGTTAATCCCTTCTGTTCTATGTATATCTCCTCCTTGTTGGTCATATGAAGCTTTAAATATATGACACCACAGCTTAATCAATGCACAAAAAAATGAGGCAACCACCTTCAAAGATGGTTGCCTCATTTTTACACTTGCATCGCTTTCTCTCTCAATGCTCTTCTTAACAACTTACCAGTCGTATTCTTCGGTAATTCTATTAAAAACTCAATGCTTTTCGGCACTTTATATTTCGCTAAATGTAACGTGCAGTAATGCATTAGTTCTTCTTCTGTTACGTTCATTTTCTTCAAAACGACGTAAGCTCGTACGGCTTCTCCTAAGTTTTCGTCAGGAACACCGATTACGACAACTTCCGCTACAGATTCGTGCGTATATAATACTTCTTCTACTTCACGAGGATATACGTTATAACCGCCAACTAAGACGATATCTTTTTTACGATCAACGATATAGAAGTAACCTTCTTCATCCATTTTTGCTAAGTCACCTGTATATAGCCAGCCATTTTTCAACGTCGCAGCTGTATCTTCTGGTGCATTATAGTACCCTTTCATAACGTTAGGTCCGCGAACAATTAATTCACCGACTGCGCCGACAGGTACTTCTTCCCCTAGTTCATTCACAATTTTATTTTCTACATGCCAAATATTTGTACCAATTGATCCTGGTTTACGTGGACGATCTAGCGGGTTGAAACAAGTAACTGGTGATGCCTCTGATAAACCGTATCCTTCTGAAACAATAACGTTAAAACGTTTTTCAAAGTTTTGCAGAAGAGCAACAGGCATCGATGCACCACCGGAAATACAAAGACGAAGCGTCTTCACATCTTCTGCGCTTGCTTCTTCAAATAAATATAAATAATTGTACATCGTCGGTACGCCAGCAAAAATCGTTGGTTCGTACGTGCGACAAATACGGAATACTTCTTTCGGACTAAATTTCGGTAACATTAAAATTGTTGCCCCGTTCACAATCGGTGCATTTACCGCAACTGTTAAACAGAACACATGGAACATTGGCAGTGCCGCAACGACGCGATCGTCAGCAGTAAATTGTAAATAAGACGCAACATCATTCGCATTACTATATAAATTTTTATGTGTTAACATAGCGCCTTTTGGTTTTCCAGTTGTACCTGAAGTGTATAGGATAACCGCTACATCTTCTTCATCTAGTTCAGGGCCTTCGTATTGTAAGTCTCCAGCCCCCACAAAACTAGTAAACGTTTTCATTTTTTCGGTTTCTGTATGGTTAAAATCTGATGAGGTTTCGCATATGATGATGTTTTCTAATGAAGGAAGTCTTGTTGTAAGAGATTGTATAACAGGTAGAAGGACGTCGAGTACGATGATTGTTTTTACATCTCCATTTTGTAAAATGTAATGCATTTCGTCTGCTGTATAAATTGGATTAACTGGAATAACAGTTGCTCCGGCTTTCATTGTTCCGTATAAACCGACCAAAAAATGTGGTGAGTTCCCAACAACTAATGCGACATTGTCCCCTTTTCCAATGCCCATTTCTGCTAAATTGCTAGAAAACCTTGTGACCATTTTGTTTAATTGGTCATATGAGACCGACTGATCCATAAATATATAAGCCGGTTTATCCCCCTTCTTTTTTGCCGTTTCAGCCAAAGATTGAACGAGATTCACAAAAACCCCACCTTTATAAAATTTAGAATATTTAAAAATTCTAAATTAATTATATTAAAAGAAAATTAAAGTAGCAAGTGATATTCTATTAACTGCATATAGACAGATCACCTTCTCTTAGTTTACTTTGGAAAAATAAGGGGATTTTATTTGCAAGTAATTTATAACACTAGACCAAAAATCATTTTAGGATAATATGCACTCATCTTTTCTTTAAGCTTTTCAAGTTCCTCTTTATTTAAGTTCGTATACTCTCCATACAAATTCAAAACGTCCGCTCCATTTTCATGAAAATACACGGTAACATATAACGTCGGTAACCCTTTATTGTTTTCATCTATTGATAAGACGACATCTGGCGTTTTATTAACAGTGCTGAATGTTTCATTTCTTTTCCATTCCTTATTTTGAAACCTGTCCTGTATATCCTGTATCTTTCGTTTGTTATCTGTATGCGTAAAATATATAACATTATCCCGCGCTGGCTTTCCGATAGATAAAAGGGTACGACTTGAGGAAGTTTCACTGTTACACGCTGCAATCCCAATGACGAATCCGAGCAATATTACAATGTGTATGACCCTTTTCATATCGATCCGCCTCCTTTTCATATATATATTCCTTTATAAGAGGCAGATGTCCTGTAAGTATACATTTTGTGGTAAATGGAATTATATCGACAAAACTACAAAAAGAAAGAGGCTGCCTTTATGGCAGCCTCCCTCATTTTTAGAAGAATAAATGTAAGAAATCTTCTGTTGTAATGTTACCGAAGTAGCGTGCGATATCTACGCCTTCTAAAGCTGCAGTGAATGCATCTTTATCGAACTGAACGCCTGTTAGACGCTCTTCAATATCATGAACATCTAGTGAACCGAAGAAGTCGCCGTAAATTTTACATTCTGTTACTGTTCCTTTTTTCACTTCAAGACGAACATCAACTTGTCCAACTGGGAAGCGGTGTGAATGTTGTAAGTTGAACTTCGGTGATTTTCCATAGTTCCAATCCCAATTTTGGTAACGTTCTTCAGAAAGTTTATGGATCTCTTTCCAATCATTTTCTGTTAATTCGTACGTTGGGATTTCTGTTTCTCCTTCGAAAATTGTTTCTAGAAGAAGTTGTCTAAACTCTTCTGTCGTCATTTCTTCGTTTAGGAACTCTGTAATGTTCGCAACGCGGCTACGGATTGATTTAATACCTTTTGATTGAATCTTATCCATTTTTACTTTTAACGCTGATACGACGTGATCGATTTCAGAGTCAAATAGTAACGTACCGTGGCTGAACATACGACCTTTCGTTGAGAACTGCGCGTTACCTGAAATTTTTCTACCTTCAGCTAAAATGTCGTTACGACCACTTAGTTCTGCCTTTACACCTAATTTACTAAGCGCTTTCGTTACAGGCTCTGTGAATTTTTTGAAGTTGCTGAAACTGTCTCCATCATCTTTCGTAATAAAACTGAAGTTTAAGTTTCCTAAATCATGATATACTGCGCCTCCGCCTGATAGACGACGAACGACATGAATACCTTTTTCTTTTACGTAATCTGCATTAATTTCTTCTACTGTGTTTTGATTTTTACCAATGATAATCGAAGGCTCATTAATGTAGAACAGTAAATATGTTTCGTTAATATCTAAATTCTTCACACAATATTCTTCGATCGCTAAGTTTATTCTAGGATCTGTAATTCCTTTATTATCAATAAATAACATCGTATCACCTCATGAGTTCCATACGTAGCCACTATGCGCTAGCGTAATATGGCCACTGAAAATTTGTTTTGCTTCTGTTACTAAATCAGATGGGTTGCCTGTATGCGGTAAGTGCGTTAATAAAAGTTCTTTTACATTCGCATCTTTTGCAATACTTGCTACTTCTGTACTATTCATATGCCCTGCTTTTGCAGCCTCTTGATGTGCATACATATTACACTCACAAATGAAAAGATCAGCATCTTTTGTGAATGGAATGAATTCAGGAATATAACTTGAATCAGCGCTGTATACTACAGCATCATCTCCAGCTGTAATACGCATCGCAAAGCATGTAACAGGATGAACAGTTTTTAAGAACGAAATCGAGAACGGTCCAACTTGAAGTGTTTCTTCTGGATTGTACGCGATTCCTTTCGTATGTGGTTCATGTGTTAAAGAATGGAATCCATTCTCGTCAAACGTATGACCGTATATTGGTAATTCCGGTAGTTGCCTTGTTGTCGCACTCGTAATTAATCTCGCATATTGCAATACCCCAATGTCCGCAACATGATCGTGATGATAGTGTGACAGTACAACTGCATCTATATCAGATGGTGTTATATATTTTTGAATCTGTGCTAGTACACCACTACCACAGTCTACAAGTAAACGAAAACCATCGTGTTCAAACAAATACCCCGACGTTGCTTCTCCCGCTTCTGGAAAGCCGCCCCAAAAGCCGACAACAGTCATTTTCATATGTATCCATCCTTTCTAAAACCGAGTAGGAATGCAGTTTTTCTCCGTACTTGAGAAAGTTTTTTGCTTACATCCTACATTGTTAACTATAATCCATTTCCTAAACTTTTTCATTAATTTTCAATTTTGTTATAAAACAGTTGTTGACTTTTATTTTTTGTACTAATACAATGATAGTAAGAAATGGAAATGGAGGGATTGACATGATCGATCAACCAATGGAGTTTTTCAGAAATTTACCGACGAAAACTTGTGCGCACTGTGGGAAAGAAATTGATGAGCAACACGAAGCATACCATAACAAATGTAACGATTGCGTTCACGAAGAATAGTAGTTTGTGAACATAAAAAAACCTAGCAGACATAGTCTACTAGGCTAATAACATCTTATCCTTCATCGTTGAACCTTTCACCAAGAGCTCCAGTTCAAACTCATACAATTCTTTTTTTCGATAATTTTTCGTATGGATTTTATCCATCATCAGATCGACAACTTTTCGGGCCATTTCATCAATTGGCTGTTCAATTGTCGTAATACCTGGTTCTGTAATCTGCGATAATATTTGATTATCAAAACCGATAACAGCGAGATCCTCTGGAATGCTCCAGTTATGGTGCTTCGCCTCTGAGATAATTCCAGCTGCTACCTCATCGCCTCCTGCCAAAATCGCGGTAGGATTTTTTTTGTCCTTTAATACTTCATGGAATATTCGTTTTCCATCTTCCCAAGAGAAAGCGTTTTCAAGAAAGTCAATCGCTTCTACTTGGCGGCTCTTCTCAGTTATTGCACGTAAAAAGCCCATTTTTCGCTGCTGGCTAACTAATTTGGTTTCGTTACCACGGCAAAAAATAAGATTACGATATCCTTGATCTAACACATGCTTCGCAGCTATGTATGCTCCTTGCGCATGATCAAACTTCACTGTTGGAATATTTGCTTCCTCAATATATTCATTACACAACACGATTGGACCGTGCTGTAAGTATGGTTCTACATCTTCCCACGGATTTTCTAGTGAACATAGAATAATCCCATCTACTTGTTTCGTAGATAATAATTGTAAATACTCCATCTCTTTTTCCGGTAAATATCTTGTTTGACAAATAATCAGTTTATATTTATGTTCAGAAGCAGCAATCTCGATTGCTTCAATAAATCTACTGAAGAAAGGATTTGTAATCCTTGGAACTAGCACCGCAATTGTTTCCGTTTTTTGTTTACGAAGCCTTCTCGCCGCAGAATTAGGAACGAAGCCTAAATGCTTCATTGCTAATTGAACCCTTTTTTTCTTCTCATCTGAAACATATGGATGATTATTAATCACCCTAGAAACCGTTGTCCTTGATAACCCCGCTAATTTCGCCACGTCCTCTATAGTCGACACGAAATTCTCCCCCTTTGCATGAAAACGTTTTCTTAAATTGATTATATAGTATATTATTGGAAACTGCAATATCGGTTGTTATGATTTTACTATATTAATATTATACATAGGGAAAAGTCTGTTAATGCAGGGGCAATATACTGCTTTTAGAAATTTACGTTATGTACATTCCTTTTCTTAATACCATATATTCTTTATTCAATATAAAAGCCCATCAATACATCATCTCCATATGATCCATCTTCATATTTAATTTGCTTTCGTTGTCTTCCTTCTTCTACAAAACCCATACGTTTGTACACTTTAATTGCCCGATCATTAACAGAAACTACACCTAAGCAAATTTTCTCTAAACCTTTCTGCCCTTTAGTCCAACTAATAAGAAATTCAATTAATTTCGTACCGATGCCTTGATTACAATACGCCTCTTTAATCCCCATTCCCATTGTGCCTGCGTGTTGTAACCGTTCTAGTTCATATCGGTTGAAAAGTAAAAAGCCTACCACCTTATAATCTACTTCATACACAATATAAAGATTACCTCTCTCATTACTTTTCCGTATCTTTTCTCTTTCTGCATCAATATCATTCGGTAATTTCTTTGGAGATACTATGAAAAACTTTGTAGTATTTTCCGATAATATAATTTCTTTTCTAATGTTCATTATTGCTTCTGCATCAGCCTCTTTTGCTAATCGTATCATTGAATCACCTCGTACTTTTTCTTTTAAAAAATAATATTAAAACTATAAAACGTCCAATATGCAATATTGCATATTGAGAATCTTTTTACTCTTGATACAATATTCATACATCAAAATAAAAGGAATGTATGCAATGAATCCAATATTAACAGCTGCAAAACAACTATTACATAAAGAAGAAAAGATTTTATCTACTTTAAAATGTTCACTTACTGGCTATATGATTACGCATAAAGTCCCATATCCTGGCATGTTACTTGCTACTAATAAAAGACTTCTCTTTTTTAGCCAATATAAAAACACATTCATTGCCGAATTTGATTATGAAAAAATTCTATCCATAGAAACGAAGAGAAGAATCTTTGACAAAAAAATAATATTTTACTATGAAGATGAATATATAACGCTTGGATACATTACAAGTTCGAATGTTGAAGCGTTCATAGACTTGCTACAAAGAAACAGCAAGACTAGCACAGGCTTATAATCAGCGGGGATCCCCTCGCTGATTCATTATTTTAACTCCTCCCACTTCGTCCAAACTTCTCTCCCGTTTATACGGTACATATTATCCTCTCTATCCATAAACCTATGTACAATAAATTCACGTCTAATTGTACAAAAATCATCATGATATTGTTTTATAAATGTATTAATTTCTTTTTCTGTATATTGATTTCCAGCATCTAACTTGCTAACTAAATGCTCTAACAATACTAGTTTTTTCTTCTTTTGACCTGGAATCGATTTTAAACGATCCTCTTTATCGAAAAAGTTACGAATGGTCGTATCGCGGAATTTCATTTCACTTTCAGTCATTTTTTATCCTCCATCACTTTTTTTCTTTATCTTTTCACTTAAAATATCAATAAAGTAATATCCACCCATTAACACATAGTAGAACGTAAGTATTCCAAATGCATCTTTCATACTTGTATATACTTCTTTATCAAACAATATAGGTGAAAGGGCATAAACAAGAAAGATGATTAGCGGATTTACGATAAAATAATAAGTAAGATTGCCTCTCATCATATCAACTCCTCTACCCTATGTTTCTCTGTAAATTGTTGTAATTCCTTTTCTTTCGTTTCTATAGCTTTTAGAAAGATTTATAGATGAACTAAGGAAAAAATGCCCTCTATTAAAATAAAAAAGCACCAAAAAGGTGCTTTTTTTACGCTTCAACCGATTGATTTTCAGCAACATTTTTAAATTGTCGTTTGTGCATCAAAGTTAAGGAGGCGATTGTTCCAAGTGATAATACAACGATAAAGATCATGAGCATTCCTATGTTTTGCCACATGAAGTTAAAGTCTCCACTCGATACGACTGCTTTCAATCCTGATACAGAGTATGTCATCGGTAACCAAGCATTGAATGGTTGTAAAAACTTCGGAATCAACTCTAGTGGGAATGTTCCAGCACTTGTTGTAAGCTGCATAATTAATGTAATGATGGCGATAAAACGACCTGCATCACCAAAAGCTGTTACTAAACATTGAATTAATGCGATAAACGCTAAACTTGTAATGATACTAAAGAGTATGAAGTATGGAATGCTTTGTACTTCTACACCCAATCCGAACAGTAATATAACATCTGCTACTATCGCTTGAATAATACCGACTGATAGTAACACGCCGAACTTACTAATAAACCAACTAAATCCTGATTTCGGAACGCCAACTGTATCGCGTAATGGGTATACGATAGATAATAATAATGCCCCAACAAATAAACCGAGTGATAAGAAATACGGCGTAAATCCAGTTCCGTAGTTAGGAACTTCCGCTATTTTTTCCGTCTTCACTTTTACAGGACTTGCAAACATATCATACGTTTTATCCGTTCCTTTTACTTCACCAGTTTTCTCTGCTCCTTCGCCAAGTTTCTCTGCAAGTTCACCTGAGCCGTCATTTACTTTTACGAGACCATCTGTTACTTTTCCTGAGCCATCTGCTAGTTTATTTACGCCGTCGATTAGCTGGGTTGAGCCATTTGATAATGTATCTAAGCCTGTTGTTACTTGACCGGAGCCATCTGCTAATTGATTTACTCCACCTGCCATTTGATTTGCTCCTACAGATAATGTACCTAAACCGCCTGTTACTTGGTTTGATCCATCTGCTAATTGATTTACTCCACCTGCCATTTGGTTTGCTCCTGCAGATAATTGACCTAGGCCGCCTGTTACTTGGCTTGATCCATCTGCTAATTGATTTACACCACCTGCCATTTGATTTGCTCCTGCAGATAATGTGTCTAAGCCTGTTGTTACTTGACCAGAGCCATCTGCTAATTGATTTATCGCATCTATTAATTGACCAGACTCGTTTTTAAATTTATTTGCGCCTTCTTTAGCAGTATTTAACTTCGCACCAAACCCTTGGAATTTTTCAACAAATCCTTTTTGTGCACTGGATAATTGCTCAATACCAGCAGTTAAGGATTGTAATTCCGCTGCATTCGGCAGTTTGCTTTGTCCATCACCTGTTTTTTGATTTATTTCGCTTTTTAATTGTTTTACTTCTTCATTTAATTTATTTGTTCCACCTGCTACTCCGGCAGCTTTTTGCTGAACTGTCGCTGTACTTTTTACAGCACTTGTTATGAATGGTTGTAACTGCTCTTGATATTCTTTCGGTAAACTTTCAATTTGCTTTTGTAAATTCGCTACCTCTTGTGCTGCATTTTTGGCATCTCCTGCTGTTGATTGTGTAAGTTCATTTAACTGATTTACATTCGCCCCAGCTCCATCTATTTTCTCATTTACTGTATTCAATATAGAAGGGCCTTTCGACTGTATTTCCTCTAAACCTGCAGCAGAACTTTTCACTTTACTATTTAAATCTTGCAATCCCTTTTGAATTTCTCGAGACCCTTTTTCTAATTGACTTTGCCCTTCAACAAGTTTTCCCATACCATTTGATAGATCAGTTGTTCCTGTTTTTAATTCACCGGATTTACTTACTAATTTGTTCAAACCACCGGTCACTTTCTCAGATCCATCATGCAATTCACCAATTCCTTTTTGCATTTCACCCGTTTTGCTATTTAACGTATTTAAACCGTCTGTTACTTTTCCTGATCCATCTACTAATTTTCCGATACCTGCTTGCATCTCACTTGTTTTACTATTTAACGTATTTAAACCGTTCGTTACTTTTCCTGACCCATCTACTAATTTCCCAATACCTATTTGCATTTCACCTGTTTTGCTATTTAACGTATTTAAACCTGCTGTTACTTTCCCAGATCCATCAAATAGTTTCCCTACACCTGTCTGTATCTCCCCAGATTTCCCTTGAAGTGTATGAAGGCCATCCGTCACTTTACTTGAACCATCATGTAATTCACTTGATCCGTCATGTAGTTTATTTGCCCCTTCCGCTCCATCTGCTAATCCTTTTGAGACGTCTTTAATAGAATCAAACATTTTCTCTGCATATGTTTTCGTTAACGTGCTTGATACTTCAGTTTTAATCTTTTCAATGGCTGTTCCTCCAATTTGTGAAGATAAGAAGTTTAAGCTTTCGTTTGGAATGTACTCTAAGTTTAATGGCTTTGGATTATCTTTTAGTAACGTTGTAGCGTTACTTGAGAAGTCATCTGGAATGCGCACTAACATGTAATACTTTCTACCTTCCATTCCTTTCTTTGCTTCTTTTTCACTTACGAACTCCCATTTAAAACTTTTATTATCTTTTAAATTATCAACGAGCCCTTTTCCGACCTCAATTGGTTTCCCATCAAATACTGCACCTTTATCTAAATTGACTACTGCAACTGGTAAGTCATCTAACTGTTTATACGGATCCCAAAAGGCCCACAAAAACATCCCTGCATATAAAATCGGTACGAATAAGACCGCAATAATTGGAATTAATATTTTTTTACTTTTTATAATTTCCGTGAACTCTTTCCGAAGTAACTGATTCCCTTTCATAATTTCTCCCCCTTTTATAAAATGACCAAAATGTTCATATAGTCATTTTTACCCAAACAAAAAGGCTATACTTGTTCATACATATGCCTTATCCCCGAATTTATTACTATGCAACTTTTTCTCATTATGATTATAATTTTTCTATATCCCCCCTTAACTTAAATATATGACCGCATTGTTCATTCGGTCATTTTTTTATAAAATTAAAAGGATTATCTTAGTTTGACAATCCTTTTAGTAAATAAAGTTCAAATAACTCTGCAATTTTTTCTTTTTCTAGCGGTTCATGATTTTTTTCCCAATCAAAAATAAGCGATACATATAGACGAAGCATAATAAATGCTGTAATTTCTGGATCACATTTGCTAATTTCACCTTTTTCAATCGCAATCTTTAAATACGATTGAATAACAGAAACGATTTCCACATCAACTTGTTGCATAACTTCTTGTACTTCTTTCGTTCCCATATCGCGCTCTTCTTGAATTAATTTAATCATGAGCTGATGTTCTTTTCTAAATTCCAAGATGCTATATAATGCTCTATGTACATTTTCAAAAAATGAAACATCTGAACGAATTGCACTTTCTGCAACTTGCTTCATTTCTGTAATTAAATTAGAAATAATTTCACCAAATAGCTCTTCTTTATTTTTGAAAAAAGTATAAATCGTTCCTTTTCCTACATTCGCTAACTTCGCTACTTGATCCATCGTTGTTGCTTTATAACCGAACGCTGAAAAAGACTTTGTTGCAGCCTCAATAATAGAACGTTTTCGATCTATTGCCACATCATCACCTCCAAAAATGACCAATTGGATAATATAGTCAATCAGTACATCTTTGATATTACCACACGCTTACATTCTATACAAGTTCTCTTTTTATTATTTCCAGTATAAAAGATTTCAGTCAAGTTATATCATACTGTCCATAGTGTATCAAAAAGTATACTTGTATGGAAAGCTAGAATATATTCATAATAATTGCTGGCTAGATCCCACTAGAAATTTAATAAAATAGACAGTGTTCTTAAAACTAAAAGTTTAAGAACACTGCCTTTTATTTTGACATAGAAAGTAATATTTTCTCCATTTCTTTCTTAGTTAGCTCATCATCGATTATCTCTTCGTATATCTTTGTATCTCTTGTAAAAATATCATTCACTATGACAATTTGATACTCACTATTCTTACCTTGTGCTGGTACAAACATTTTAAGGCCTCTTAACTTCCCCTCTCCATGAGAAGATTTATTATATACCATTCCTTTCCCATCTAAACTATAACTTTCTAGATTCTCTACTCCAGGCATCATATAGTGTAGCGGATCCTTACCACCATTAACATTACCATCCATATACATCCTTGACTGGTAAATTGTAAAACCATATTTTCCTTTTGTATATTCTGATTTAATAACTAATTCCACATCTCTTCCAAAATATGAGTCAGCCCATTCTCTCTTTAATTCATAACCTTCAGGTATATAAGTCGGCTGCTTAATTTGATACGGTACATGTTCTTTCGCTTCTTCTATAGTATATGTTAAAGACTTCTCCAGCTTATCTCCAAGCGGTTTTAATGTCTTCTCAATAGTAGCTAGTCTTTCTTGATCAGCTTTCTTCAAGCGTTCAGGTTTATATTCCTTTGTATCTCCATCATAATTCTCAGGCACATTTTTCTTAACCATTGCTTTTTTATGAATTTCTTGCGCTTCCTTAAATAATCGAACATACTGCTCAAATTCTTCTTTTGTAAAATTCTTTTCTGCCAAATACAAAAAATCTGTATTCTTTTTATATGACGTTATTGACATCCCCCATTCTCTACTTGCATTCTCCGGTGTACCTAATACTGTTTCTATCGCTTTTTCAAATGCCGCTTTAGATTGCTTTTTTTCTACAACTTTTTCTTTCTGTCTTTCATCTCCTCAGTTATCCTTGCATTTAATAAAAATCCGCCCGCTATAGCTGCTATAGCAATCACTCCGAGTAAAGAAAGACGATACGATTTCTTTTGGAATTTTTTAATCATAATGATTCTCCTTTTTAGTGTTCGTTTATTTCTACTTAAATTTGCTAGGCTTGGTACTTGATAGGAATAATGTTCTAGAAGGGTAATAATTGTATATCCGTATGCAATTTGCTCCTCTTTATCTATGAAAGTAAGCGCATATGCATCACATGCCAATTCTTGATCTTCTCGCATACAAAAATAGGCGTACCAAAGAATCGGATTGAACCAATTTAATAGGATTAAACTGTACATAATCCAATTTACAGCTACATCTTTTCTCTTAATATGAGCTAACTCATGGTAAAAGACATATTGTAATTGTTGCTCATTTAATACTTTCATATGTTTTTTTGATAGTAATACTTTCGGACGAAAGAAACTAAACACAGTTGGGCTCGCAATCTTTCCTGCTAGACGTAATGAAACTGCCTTCTTCATTTTCATAGACTGCTTACAGCGATCAAACACTGTAATGACCTGTTCATCCGTAATATCCGGTTGTTTCTTTATGTACGAATATAACCATCTATTTGTAAGAAACGTGATGGCTGCTAATACAATTACCCCAGCTAGCCACACATACAAAGCAAGTTTGTATAAAGAAAATGTAGTCTGTTTTTCCGAACTGACTTCTACTTCCGGTTCGCTAGTTTTTGTCACCATTTTAGGATTTGATTCCAATTCCACTTTACGGTCGCTTTCTATGTTCACTATATTCTCAGTAGCCGGCATATTTTTTGGAATAACTTCCGATACACTAGAACTATAGGAAAGTAATGAGTAAATGCTATACGAGCTATCTGGTGACCATGGTAAAAGGAGTCTAATCATTAATACGATCCACAACATATATTGCCACCGGGGTGTTAATTTATTTCTAAATAGAACTTTTATACATAAAATAAATCCAACTAATATGCTGGCCATAAGTGACGTTTCTATAAGCCAATCAAAAAAATGAGGAAGGTATACATTTATAAGCGTGTTTATCATTTTTATCGATCCTTCCTCTTATTCTCCTCTGTCTTCTCATCTAAAATGCGTTTCAGTTCATTAATATCTTCTGAAGACAATTTTTCCTCTTTTAAAAAATTAACAAGTAACGGTTTAAACGCTGCACCGCAAAAACGCTTTAGTAAAGATTTCGTTTCCACTTGCAAATAATTATCTTGTGATACTAACGGATAATAAGCATACATTCGCCCTTTATCTTGATGATAAGAAACGGCTTCTTTTTGTACTAATCGATTAATTAATGTGCGGATTGTTTTCGGTTTCCAGTCCATTGCATCTTCCAGTTCTTCTATAATTTCATTCGCTGTTTGCGGAGAACTCGACCAAAGTACTTTCATAATTTCTAATTCCGCTTCAGATATTTTAGGTAATTGATTTGTCATCGTATGTTTCACCCCTAAGTATTACATTTGTAATCTACAATTAAGATTACAAATGTAATACTTAATTGTCAACCATATTTTAGAAAAATCCCTTTCAGCTAAACCTTACTTCACAACAACAAAATTCCTCTTTTTCAAATAATCAAATAAAAAAACAAGAAAATCTTTACAATTAATAGTAATATAGAAAATAGACAAGTTTATCAAAATAGTGGAGGCTTTTTCAGTCATGATGCGTGCGCTTCGTTTAAATATAAAGCAAGCTTTTTGTAATCGTGTTTCTTTAATTATTATGTTTAGTGGACTAGCTCTTATTTTTATTTACCATTATTATTATGTAATTCGTTACATTGGGGATGGAACGGATGCCTTTGTAACAACAGCTGTTAAATGGATTGGATTTCGCGACAATGAAATGGATGTTTATTTATTATTAATGCCCGTTATTGCTAGTTTCCCCTTTAGTACAAGTTACAATTCGGATAAATCAGATGGTTTTAAACCGTTTGTAAGTAAAGGGATTTCTTTGTTCCCTTATTCAGTAACGAAATATATCGTTACATTCTTTTGTGGCGGATTTCTTTATACATTTCCATTCATCTTATCGTTATTATTTTGCAAATTAACCATTCCAGACGGAGAACCGACTGCTGGTTCAGGCATTATAAATGATAATGGGATGTTTGCAAACTTATATTACGAATCTCCCCTCACTTACATTGCTGTATATATCGGAATTAATTTTTTATTTGCAGGTTTAATGGCCCTTTTAGGACTTGCAGCATCTGCGTGGTCACAAAAGGACTATATGGCGATTCTTTTCCCATTTGCAGTTGCCTCCATTCCATACGTCCTGCTAAATACGATATTCCCTACAATAGGCGGAGCGCCTTTTCATTTATATGACCCAAAACAACCGTTGCATGGCATGTCTCCGTATATTTTAACGATGCAATGCACTTTCTTCCTCCTCGTTAGCTTAATCATGTATATACAAGGAGTAAAACGTGATAGAAAAAAATATAGAAGAAGGTTGCAAAAAAGAGAGCGGTGTAGAAAGGCGTTTCAAGTAATTTCAGACTAAATCATTGAACGAATAAGAGCGTAATTCCCTAAGTTAACATAGAGAATTACGCTCTTATTATCATTACATATAATCATCCTCCCCTTTACGGTGTACCTGCCAATCCCCATAAGATAACGAACACCGCAAAATAAATTGCTTTAATACCTACCACTGAACATAATAAAATAATTGCATATTTACTTAATTCTCTTCTTGCACCTATTAAAGTGAAAATAACCGCCAAACTAAATGTTATATAAGAAGCTGCTGTATGTATTAAGTTATACGTAATATCTAGATTGCTTGTAAGTCCTGTTATATCAGCTACAAACTGAAGCATGATGATCGTACTAAAAAAAATTGCAAACTGATTCATTACCTTTCCATTTATTTGTAACTGCATTGTTGTCCCCCTTATTAAAAACTAAATATTCAATCAATTTTATCATTAGATTACAAAAAAAGGAATAATCTCTTTATACTATTCTATAACGATGCAAAAAAAGAACGCTTAGTCACCTAAGCGTTCCCCACTTTAAGAAGCCTTCTTCAAATCAATTTGAGCAAGTACTGGGTCATGGTCGCTTACACGTCCGTGCTCTTTCATTATGTTTGAGTTTAAGTGCACTGGATCTACAATTGTGTGCGGTGCGATGTTGTTTGTTACTAAAATATGATCTAACACTTGTGCATTTCCTTCGTGAATGTAAGTGTAACGATTCTCTTTCGGCACTGTGTTTAACATATCTTTTAAGATTGTTCCCTCTAGTGCTTTTAGTGGTTTAGAGAACTCGAAATCGTTCATATCACCTAACACGACAACTGGTGCATTCGTATTCTTTTTCTGAATTCCTTGCACGAAATGATTTACTTCTTGTGCTAACTGAATTCGTTTGTCTTCACTTTTTAATACGAGCGGCTGCACTTTTCCAAATGGCGCTGCATCTCCTAGTTTTGAGTTTAAGTGATTTGCAACGACAACAATGTTTTGTCCTTGGAACGTAAATTCTGCCGCTAACGGTTTACGTGTACTTTCAAATAATGGATTTTCGTCTCCAATACGAACAACATTTTTATCAAGTAACTTTGGTACCGTCGCTAATTTCACGCGTGATGGATTATAGAAGAAGCCGACGCGAATATTCGCTCCTGGTGCTCCTCCGTCTTGATTATTGTTTGGAGCGATTTCTACATACTCATACTTCGGTCCACGAATTTCTAGAACTGCATCAATGATACGTTTTGCGCTTAATGACGCATCTGTTGTACCGTCATTAATTGATCCGTTATTATCTTGCATTTCCTCTACACCGATAATATCTGGCATTTTTAAGTTGTATTTAATAGAATACGCTAACGCTTTTACCTTTTCATCTGTTGTTTCTTTTTTATTCGCTGAGAAGTTTTCAATGTTATATGTAGCAACCGTTAACTTATCAAGACGTGGCTGAATATTTGCGCCTACTTGCTTAAATCCACCATCCACTACAGCTGGCAGTTCTGTTATTGGCGAAATACGGAAAGAACCGTAATCATATCCTACTACCCCTGTTATATCTCCAGTGAAAGTATCTCCTACTTTTGCTACATAATCGCGAGGTACTTTTACAGAAAGACGCTCTGGGTTTAATTGATTTTCATCTAATAGAGGTGTCCCATATTGTGTTACTATTTTATCTCCACCATTTTTTACTGTTACATATAAATTCCCGTTTTTCTGAGGTGTAATAATTTTTGGTGTTGGCATCGTAACACGCATACCTTCTATACTTTCATAGAAGTCGATTGCATCTTCATTTGGATCAAATAAACCAAATGCATCATTATCAATAATCTGGTCCGGGATTTTCACACCGTTTTCTCCAAGTACAATCGGTGCCGGCAAAGATTGATCTTTTGCGATTACAGCAACGCGACTCGCCTTAATTTCTGTCGTCGTTAAGTCTGTTTCAAATCGCTCTGCATATCCTGCTCCTACATATTCTTCTACTACTCCATCAACTTGAATAAGATCTCCTACTGCTACATTCGCATCTTTTTTATATACGTACATACCTTCTGAAGTAGCTGGATCATTATCTGGCTGATTATCTTCTATATAAAAGCCGTTTTTATCAAGCGCTGTGACAACGCCTTCCACATTGTTTACTTTCTTCCCGTTGTAAGGAGACATATGTGATTTTCCTTGAATGTCATGAATACGAACCTGTTCATTATTTACGATAATAAATGAAAATGTCGAAATTGCTGAAGAAGTAAGTCCTTCTTTTTCTGCGATTGCTTTCACTACACTATTTTCATTCACTATAATTTGTCCATTATAACGAACGCTTTTATTAGTAGGATTAGAGCCATCTAACGTATAGTAGATTGTTGCGCCTTCTGTATTCGTCGTTAATGTTACCGCTGTTCCTTTAGCAACTTCTCCGCCGTTCGGCGAAGCTACTACATCGCTAACACGATTTTGTCCTTCACCTTGAAACTTATAAGCTGTTACTGATTTTAGACCTGGGTTACTAAAATATAATTCAAGAGTCCCAGTCAAACTAACTTTTTTCCCGATATTTTCAGGGTGATCTTTTACATTCACTGCCGTTCTCACATCACCTTTTGGCAACTGAACGGGCATGATTTTGTCTGGATTCGTTTCGTTTGGCGAATCTGCAATTGCTACGTTTGTATCATCAAACTTAGCTGGATCCTTCGTATATTTAGAAGAACTTTGCGTATATCCAACAATATATCCTTCCACAATCCCCTTCGTTTTCCCTTGCTGCTTAAATACTTGAATTGCTTTTTCTACTGACATAGAAGCAGTTTCTTCTGCTTGCGCTAAAGTTCCAGTAAATGAAAGCAATAGCAAGAATGATAAAAAGACGCTTAACAATTTCTTCACAGCCATTTTCCTCTCCCTATTTCATATTTTCTCAGCATTTCTATCATAACAAATGATTCGTTATATAGAACTATATTTCGACAAATTTTACAAAAAATTAATCTCAGCTATAAGTTTAAAACAAAAAATTACTTACGTTAAAAACAGGTGGAATATGGACAGTACAAACACCTATTTTCCAATAAAAAACTCCTACTTCATTAGTGAAGTAGGAGTTTTTTATACATTTAAAGCTTCTCGTTCACATTCTACTATTTTTTCAATATGTGCCAGCACACGTTTCGCTGCCAACTCACCTTGATTAATACAATCTGGAAGTCCAGCACCAGCATAGGAGCTACCTGCCAAATATATACCAGGTAACTCTTTCTCCATAAATGTTGTGAGCTTTTTCATTCGCTCGTTATGACCTACTGTATATTGGGGCATCGCTTCTTTCCAGCGACTTACGATTGTAAACTCTGGATCCTCTGTAATATCCATCGTCTTTCTTAAATCTTCTAGTACAAGCTGAACGAGTTCTTCTTCAGTTTGTTCTACAACCGCTTCATCACCAGCACGTCCAACGTAACAGCGAAGGAGTGTTTTTCCTTCTGGCGTTGTATGTGGCCATTTTTTATGCGTCCACGTACATGCTGTAATGGTGTAATCGCTATTTCGTGATACGACAAATCCTGTACCATTAATATCGCGCTGGATTGCGGACTTTTGGAAAGCAAGTGCGACATTCGCAACGGATGTGGATGGAATATTACGGAAGAAACGAAACTGCTTGTACTGAGCAAACATGGACGGCAATACTTTATGCGAAGTTGCCACTACGATGGCGTCCGCTTCTATTTCTTTTCCGTTACTAAGAGTAATCGTATAACCATCACCCTGTTTTGCAACTTTTTCAATGCGAGTTCCCTTTATTATCGTACCTTCATGCATCTTTGCTTCGAGAGATTCTACGATAGATTCTAAACCTGTTTTCACTGTTTGGAAGATTCCTTTTTTCGGTTCAGCTTTCTCTTCTTTCGGAGCGAGCGTACGCATACCGAGTGAAATACTGCGATGTTTCTGCTCAATTTGATACATTTGCGGGAATGTTGACATTAAGCTCATTTCATCAATATCCCCTGCATAAATACCTGATAGTAACGGTTCTATTAAGTTTTCAACCACTTCGTTTCCGAGGCGATGTCTGAAAAATTGTCCGAGTGATTGGTCAGATACTGGCTTTGACCTCGGCATTAATAGATCAAAACCAGCTCTTAATTTACCAATTGGGGAGAACAGCCCGGAAAATAGAAACGGCGTAATTTGCGTTGGAATTCCCATCATTGATCCGCTCGGCATTTTATGTAACCGATTGTTTACGAGGATAAATGATTGACCGGCTTGATTATTTACAAGTTCATCGCCAAGACCTAATTCTTTCACTAATCTAGCTGCACTTTCTTTTCGTGCTAAGAAAGAATCCGGTCCGCGTTCAATTGTAAATCCATCTTTTCGAACGGTTTGAATTTTTCCGCCAAGTTTACCCGATGCTTCTATAAGTAATGTATCAATCGGCAAGTTTTTTTCATGAATATTTTTTTGTAAATTATACATTGTTGTTAATCCAGTGATGCCTCCGCCGACGATCACAACTTTTTTCCTCAAGCAGGCTCCCCCTTTCTTCTTACAGTACAGATTCTTTTTTCTTTAATACAACATCTGTTAAGCAATCAATAAATGCGTCCGATGCATTTGGCATTTCTGGACGATAATATTTCGCGCCAATTTCATCCGTTACAACTTTACACTCAAAGTCGTTGTCATATAAAACTTCTAAATGTTCCGCAACAAATCCAACTGGTGCATATACGAATGAAGTATAACCGTGCTTTTCATTTAGTTCTCTCGTTAAATCTTGTACATCTGGACCAATCCAAGGATCTGGTGTGTTTCCTGCACTTTGCCAGCCTACCGCATAGTTTGCTACTTCAGCGCCACGCGCGATGTAATCAGCTGTTTCATTTAATTGATCTGGATATGGATCGCCCATTGCAATAATTTTCTCTGGTAGGCTGTGTGCAGATACGATTAGTACTGCTTTTTCACGCTCTGCGTCTGACATGCCGTTATATATACCTTTCACTGCATCGACCCAGTACTGGATGAATTTCGGCTCTTTATACCAGCTATCAATACCGTGAATTGTTAAGTTTCCAAGTTTCTCAGCTTCTTCTTGTGCTCGTCCAACGTATGATTTCACGCTAAAAGTAGAATAGTGAGGTGCAAGAACAAGTGCGATTGCATCTTGTATTCCATCGTTATGCATATCTTTCACCGCATCTTCAATAAACGGTTCAATATGTTTTAAGCCAAGATACATATGGTACTCTACTTCATCTTGTACTTCATTTAAACGCTGTTCTAACTTCTTAGCTTGCTCTAATGTAATAGTAGCTAAAGGAGAAATACCACCAATTGCACGGTAACGCTCTGTTAAATCTTCCAGCATTTCAGGACTTGGCTTTCTTCCTCTACGAATATGTGTATAGTAACGTTCAATATCTTCTTCTTTATATGGCGTTCCGTATGCCATTACAAGCAAACCAATTTTCTTTTTCATACAGCAATTCTCCTTTACTTCGCTAACTGCCCTTTAGAGTATTCATGAATAAATGTAGTTAAACGTTTTAATGTATCTGGATTTACTTCTGGGAATACACCGTGACCTAAGTTAAAGATATAACCCGGCTGTTCCATCCCTTGATCTAAAATACCTTTTACATGTTCTTCAATAACAGACCATGGCGCAAGTAAGAATGAAGGGTCCATATTACCTTGTACCGCCTTATGAACGCCACGTGCACGTGCTTCTTCAATCGGTAAGCGCCAGTCTAAGCCGACTACATCAAGCGGTAAGTCGTGCCACTCATTCACTAAGTGTGCAGCTCCTACGCCGTGCATAATCATCGGTACACCCATCTTACGAACTTCTGCAAAAATACGCTCCATTGCTGGTTTAATAAATACGCGATAATCTGCTACATTTACTGTTCCAACCCAAGAATCGAAAATTTGAACTGCTTTTGCTCCTGCATTAATTTGCGCCTTTAAATATGTAATAACCATATCTGCTAGTTTATCCATTAAAGCGAACCAAGCTTTTGGCTCTGCATACATGAACGCTTTCGTATTATGGTAGTTACGAGATGGACCGCCTTCAATCATATAGCTCGCTAATGTAAATGGAGCTCCTGAAAAACCGATTAACGGTACGTCTAACATTTCTGTCGTTAATAAACGAATTGTATCTAGTATGTACGGTACGTCATCTTCTGGATTGATTTCCCCTAGTTTTTCTACGTCTTGTAAAGAACGGATTGGATTATCAATAACTGGGCCAATACCTGATTTAATTTCTACATCCACACCAATTGCAGGTAGTGGTGACATAATATCTTTATAAAGAATTGCTGCGTCTACGTTATATTGATCAACTGGCAATTTTGTAACGTAAGCACATAACTCTGGATTGTGTGTAATTTCAAATAAAGAATACTTTTCTTTAATCTTTCTATATTCCGGCTGTGAACGACCTGCTTGACGCATATACCATGCTGGTACATAATCGGTACGTTCCCCCCTACATGCTTTTAAAAATGTCTCATTTATAGTTCTTACCAAGACCCTTGCTCCCTTCCTTACCAATGCTTCGAATACGTTCGATATTTATCTTTTTTTACTATACAGCTTGTAAAAACAAAATGCATAATATTATGTACGTTGTTCATTAAATTGACACAAACACTCTTAAAAACGTTTACTATTTTCACAACATTCTTATTATAGCACAGAGAAAAACTATGGTTTAGCTACTTTCGACTTTTCTCCTTCACGATTCGTTTGTGTATTATACGGTACAACGTAAAAGCTCGGTTTTGAAAATATGTTAACGAACTTTTCCTCATATTCCCCAGCACCATTTACAGTGCTAACATGCGTATGAATTCCATTCTCCACTCTATAGATTCGGTACATAATTCTGTTATCTGGAAGTGGCGTCCAGCTTAATTTTGCTTTAAATAAACCGAAAGGGCTAAATGATAGTTTCATTTTTACATCTTCAATTCTTCGCAGCCGAATCGGAGCACCGATTGTTTCCACACCTTCAGGCTTCATAAACTTCTCTTTATGCTCTACATTAGCCTTCGTTAAAATTTTCTTAAATAATTTTGTCGCAGATGCACTTTCTCCTTGCAACTGATGCTCCTTATCCGTGCGGTCATAACCAATCCAAACAGCGCCTACTAAGTTCGGTGTATAGCCGACGAACCACATATCTCTTGCTCCCTTATCGTCATTTGGCAATGAAGTTGTACCTGTTTTCCCAGCTAACGCACCGTTATATACACCAACTCTCGCTGTTCCTTCCTTCACAACTCCTTCTAACATTTTCGTCATATACCATGCTGTCTGCTTCGAGAAGATTTTCGTCTCTACTTTTGGCGATTCCCCAATGATTGCACCGTGTCTATTTAATACTTTATCAATAACGTGCGGCTCAATAATATTTCCATTTGCTAAAAATGAACGATACATTTTTACAAGATCAAATGTTGAAACGCCATTTTTCAATCCGCCAAGCGCTGTACTTAAACCAGCATCTGCAATATGGACATTTCCTTTTTCTAAATACTGCTTTCCTTCTTCTACCCCTAACTCATTTAATAGAGAAACTGCCGGTACGTTTGCCGACTCTAAAATCGCATCATACATCGTCATTTCTTTTGAATACTCATGATTATAATTTCGAGGTTCATACCCTTCAAAAGAATTTCTTTCATTTGTTAATAAAGAATACGGATTATACTTTTTCGTTTCTAGTGCTGGTGCATAAACGATAAGTGGTTTTAAAACAGATCCAGGCTGCCTTTTGGCAAAAACACGATTAAATCCTCTCGGGACGTACTTTCTTCCCCCAATCGCCGCTTTAATCCCTCCCGTACGATTATCCATTAATAAAAATGCACCTTGCGCCCCTTCTTCTTTCCCAGGAAAATTCCTTGCATCTTGAAACTGGTTATACGCTACCTTTTGAATTTTTTCATCCATTGGTACGACAAACGTATATCCTCCGCGAAGTACTTCTTGATGAGACAACCCGTATAAACGAGCGGCTTCATCTATGACCATATCAATATACGGCATATATGCGAGTTCATTCTCATCTAAGTTTTTATAAAGAGCAATTGTCTTTCCTTGATAGCGAACGCTTTCTTCGGCAGTCAAATAGCCTTGTTTATGCATAAGTGACAACACGAGATCGCGGCGTTCCTTACTCTTCTCTGCAGAGTAGTACGGTGAATATCCGTTTGGTGACTTCGGAAGGCCTGCAAGCATTGCCCCTTCCTCTACCGTTAAATCCTCAACATTTTTATTAAAATACAACTTTGCTGCCGCTTGAATACCGTAAGCCCCATGACCAAAATAAATATGATTCATATACATTTCAAGAATTTGTTGCTTCGTATATTTTTGCTCTAATTGAAGAGAGATTGCGACTTCCTTCAATTTGCGCGTAAATGTTTTTTCACGAGTTAAAAAGACATTTTTAGCGAGTTGCTGCGTAATGGTACTACCGCCCTCTACCTTTTCTCCAGCTAACGTATCTTTATAAAGAGCCCGGAATATAGACGGATAATCAATTCCTTGATGCTCATAAAAACGGGAATCTTCCACCGCAACAAACGCTTGCTGCACATACTTCGGAATTTGCTCGACTGGTACGAGTTCCCTATTTTCTACGTATAATTTCGTAATTTCTTTTCCTTTCTGGTCAACAATACGTGATGAAGAGTGGAAAACGAGCTGCTTTTCATCCATCATATAGCCACCAGCTAACACGATAAGTTTATAGAGTACAATTGCTACTACAAACGTTGCGACGCCGCCTAATAAAGTCCACTTTACTTTCTTCATACATCGTCCTTCTTTCCAAATGATGGTACATTTATTATTTGAAAAAGAAGTATCTTTATGTATATAATCTTCGAAGTTTTTTAAGAGAGTTGATATAATAGAAACAAACTATTAAGGGGGCATTAAAATGAAGGCGATTATTTCATACGAAACACCTCTAGAACAATCACATTTCACTGCAAAAAATGATGAGAAAAATATGTTTTATAAAGAAAATACAGAAGAATCTGTAGAAGGCTCACTTCAGTATGACGTACTAGATGCTGTCGGTGAATTTAAAGGACAATCTGGCTATATCGTTTGTAACAACATTTCTGTCACAGACGAAGGTCGCCCAGTATTTGAAAACCGCTTTAAAAACCGCGCAGGCCTTATTGAAAACGAACCAGGATTCCAAGCAATCCGTGTTTTACGCCCATTAAGTAACGATACATATGTCATCTTAACGATGTGGGAAACAGAGCAAAACTTTAAAGACTGGACAGAATCACGTTCATTCGAAAATGCTCATAAAAAACGTCCCACGCAAGCAGAAGGACAAGCTCCAGCGCATCCACATGCCGAACAGCAAAAGAGTATTTTCTCTCGGCCTTCTTTTGTGACTACTTTTGATGTGTTAGTTTAATTAAAAAGTAATACAACACTAGCAGTACGTGAAATTATATTAACGATTTTTCGAATATATCTATCACATCTTGAAATATATCAACGATTCGACTAAAGATATCCATTTAATAACAAAAAGGAAACACCATTACACACCGGTGTTTCCTTTTTCTTTGTACCAATTATATATACGAAGTGTGTCCTCTTTTCGCATGTGCTTCACTTTATAACGATGCCCCGCTACCGATACGACAGCTGTACATAACTCGTCTTTCTTTTGAAAATACGATTGATTGTACCCCACTGCTTGAACATGTCTTCTACGCATGATTCCTGTATATTTCGCAAGACCTCTGTATACCATTGTTAATTGGTTTTCTTTCATCATATAACCGCCGCTAGTATAACGAGCGTATGCGAGTATTGTAAATGCGATACATAGCGGGATAAGAGTGAACAATGCAATATGCTGTTTAAAATATATACTTGCACCGGCAATTGGCACAGCGAGCACAGCACTTGTAATCCAGCCCATGATGATGTAACGGCGCAATGCCGCTTTCGGTAAATGAACGATTTCCTCCTCCATTTCATACGGCAACTGTAAATATTCGAGTAACTGCTGCACATTTTTTTTCTTCATAAAAGGATGTAACATCACTTCATTCCCAGCGGATTCTATACTTTGAATGACTTCTACTTCGACAGAACAATACCCGATAGGCTGGCGAAGTATTCCTTCTTTCACAGTAATTGCTTGAATGCGGTGTAATTTTAACACAAACTCTTTCTTATCAAATAACCCTTGTACGATTCGAATTTCATTTCCGTTTCGCTCAATTTTAAAGTTTGCATATTTTAACGCATAGCCCGCTGTTGAAATAATCCAAGAAATTGCCATTAAAATTGCGGCCATAACGATTAATTCATATACACCGTTATCCATCACATACGCTTCCACTTTATTGATGAGCCATTCTGGTAGAAATTGATTAAACTCTGTGTAAAGGATTACTAACATAGAAAACACTAATCCAAATCTACCAGATGTAATAGATGCGAATAAAATTTCTTTCGCTGTTAACTGATAAACTGTCTTACTACCTTCTCCCGCAGGCACCTCTTCAGCCACAACGCTTCTTTCTTTATGTAATAAAGCAATTAGTCCCTTCGCTTCATCTTCTTTAATACCAGCTAACATCACTTCTGGCTCACTACCGCCGCCTGCAACTTCTATATTTAATTTTGTAAGTCCAAGTATTTGATAAATGATGTTAGAAGATGTACTAACATTTTGCACACGTTCTTTATTTAAGTAGCTTTCTTTCTTAACAAACACACCATGCTTTATATGTAAAATATTATTTTCAACCCAATACACCTTGAAATACCATTTTATAGCTGAGAAAATAGCCATAATAAATAATAAGGCCAAGAGAACAAGATGAAATAAATACCAAGGTTCCACTTCACCATCTGAGCGAAATAGAACAAGCAAAATAAAAGGCAACAAACTCGCAACCCTAATACCTAACAATATCGTGATCGGATGTTGCCTCTTATACATCCTCATCACTCACTTTCGCAAGTTCTCCAATTTGTCTTTTCAGCTGTTCTGCTTCTTCTTTCGTTAAACCTGGAATACTATGAGACGTTGCGGCTGTTGAAATGTGTAATTCTGCTAAATTATACTTTCTCATAATCGGACCTTGCTCAATCGTTACGTGCTGCACACGGATCATCGGAATAAGTACGCGTTTTACAACGAACATTCCCTTTTGAATCTCAATCTCTTCTTCATTTAATCTGTAACTATAATAGCGCTGACGTAAATTTGGAAACACAAAATAATCAAGTGGAATAAATATAATGGCTCCTGTTACTAATAGTCCAAACAACCAGCCCCACCAGTTAAAGTTAATCATAAAAAAGAAATACGCAATTACGACTGTTAGTATAACTGCCGCCCCAATTAAAGCGTGAATCCTCCACACTTTCAGCATATTAGAATGAATCTCCCTTTCTAACGGCTGCATCTCATCACTCCAATTCTATGAATTTATTACTTATATATTATCAAAAATAAGGTTTTATATACAATTTTGTAAATTTATAGTCAAATAAAAATAGTTGAATCAAAAGCATGTTAAAAAACATACCTCAGTTTTTAAAATTACATATTATAAATATGAATTATATTGAACCAAATAAACCCTGCATGATTCATGCAAGGTTTATCGTTTTATACACAATATATTTCATTATTGTTGAGATATACTAGCATCGCTTTCAATTCGCTTTTCTTTTTGGCTCAGTTTTTTATCTTTAGATTTTTTTAATGTTAAAGTCATGCCAATAAAAATAAAAAGAATTCCTGTTATTTGCATTAAAGTTGGACGGAATCCAGTAAGTACAGTATCTAATAATATTGCCACTGCCGGATCTAAAAAAACTAATATTGAGATTGTTTTTGTAGATAAATGGCGTAAACTATCAAAAAACAGATAATACACTATCCCTGTGTGAATAAAACCAGTAGCTATAATATATGTCCAATTACTTTGAGTGAGGCCACTAAAAGCATCTAAATCTATAAATGGTATTAAAAGAAATATCCCCAAGAATGTTTGTAAAAATGTCATTGCATACGCACTCATTTTGTTAATCCCTTTACCAAATAAAGTTGTAAATGCATAAAAGAGAGCTGCAAGAAATCCCCATATCATACCTGAAGACATTAATGAACCGAAAGAAAAGCTTCCATCGATACCAGCAATTAATAAAGCTCCCACAAAACACACAACTATTGAAATGATAGATATTAATGTTAATTTTTCTTTAAAGACGATACTTCCAATTAACAGTACAATTACTGGTGCAAGATGATAAACTGAGATAGCAATTGTAACTGACATATTTTCAAAGGCTTTAAATAAGAAAACCCAATTAAATACTAAGAAAAAACCACATATTAAAACTTGAATAACTTCTTTTCGTTCCCATTTATCTTGTTTATATTGCCCTGTAAGCAACCAGCATACACTTAAAAATATTGTCGCAAAAATACACCTTACAAACACTAATTCAAACGAAGGTAAGTTTGTTTGAACAGAAAAAAATCCAACTGATCCAAAGATAACCATTGATGCTATCATCTTTAAGGCCGGTACCGTTTTCTCTTGCTTAAAACTTTTTTGAAGCAAATTAATTCCCCTCCAATAAAAACTCGGTTTATAGTGAGAAAAACACCAGCCTAAAAAAGGACAGGTGCTTTTCCTCAAAAACACTCAATTACAAATTTTTCCCTGCAGTCCAACCACCATCAATTACAAAATTAGAACCAGTAATAAAGCGGGCCTGATCAGAAATCAAGTACTCAATACATGAAACAATATCCTGCGGCAATCCCCAAGTATCTAAAGATTGATTACTTTTTATCATAGACATCAAGGCTTTATTACTAAAGTATTCTTCTGTAAGTTCAGTTCTAATAACACCGGGAGAAATGCTATTTACTCTTATATTTTGCTTCCCAAATTCCATAGCCATCTGTTTAGTCAATCCGATTAAGGCATGCTTTGATGCCACATAAGCAGCTCGCTCTGGTTCAGCCATTAATCCAGAAACCGATGCTATATTCACAATACAACCTTTTATTTTCGATTCACACCATCGCTTAGCTACTTCCCTAGAAAGGATAAATGGGGCTACTAAATTTACATCAATTACTTTTTTAAACATATCATCGGATAAATGTAAAACAGGTGTTATCTCTCGAATACCAGCTGCATTTATTAATATATCAGGAGAAAGTTTTTCTAAATCTAATTGAGTAAAAAGATTATGAATCGCTTCGCTATTACTTAAATCAATTTGCACTACTTTCAAAGGCATATCTGTTTTCATATAATCTATTAAGTTATTATTATTAATATCAAGAGCTATTACATGAAATGATTTTTCTAAAAAGTATTTTATACAAGCATGACCTATACCGCTGTTGGCTCCAGAAATCATAATTATTTTATTCTCTCTCATTTTGTCTCCTTATAAGAAAATGTTACTAATAAAATATCACGAAAAGCCTCCGTACTACATTCTGTTCCAAGTGGCGTTACGGCATGGAAGACCTTTTGTCCAAATACTAAAGTTTCTAACGGCTCCTTCAAACTTATAAACTGATTAATTTCCCGAGGAGAATTAGCTATTAAATTATCTCCACCAATAGCTGTATTACTTAAATTCATAAGGTGTAAAAACACTACTGGTTCATCATCTTTATGTAACCAAATAGGTGAACTAAAAGATGGTCTTTCTTTAGTAGCTTTATATCTTTCTTGATGTAAACCTATAATTAAGTCTTTACTTGTATCTATTATATCTGTTTTAAATGCAAATTCAGTATCGAAACGCACGATATTTTGAATTAAAGGATTACATAAAAAGCTATCATTTATGCTAGTGAACTGTCTAACTTTCCCGCCATCATCATAGTTATATTCTTTAGATTGGAAGTAATCATTACTATTATCTAAAATATAATCTGGTGAATCAACATACTTTATATACCTTGAATAAGATCTAGCACGGCATTCACCGTACGCATCATCTTCCAAATTATAATAATCTAACTGTGCTTGTGTTAATAAACGATGATTCTCTTCCTCTTGTAAAAAGATTTCATTTGAGATTTCAAGGAATCCTTTAGATTCAAATTCATGTACCTTTTCTTCTATGCTAAATCCACTCATTTTACTAAGAACAAACGTCATTATAAAAACCTCCACACTATTGTATTTTTCTATCTCACCCTATGTTAGAAATGCAATAAGTAACCGAGATTCTTGCTTAATAAAATTAAAAATTATGATATTCAATTAATACACCAAATGAAATATATGTAATCCATTAACACTATCTCTTAAGCAATATTATATATCCTTTTGGATATTTTTTCTAATTATCTGAAGATTTATCAACATTAGTCTTAATATTCAAAATTAAAGAAATGGATTTTTCAGAAAGATAAAACTGCGAGTATTACAATTTTATGTATATAACTTTTTTAAAAATTATATTTTAAATATAGCTAGTTTTTTATAAAATTTTTGATATAATTACATACGGGAAAAGGGAAGAATTTTGTCTTCCCTTGTGTTTTTATTTGCATCTAGTACTTTTGCTAGATGCTTTTTTTATGCTAAAAAAGTATCCTCAAATACTTTGAGGATACCTTTTCCATCAATTTAGTGCAGTTCAATAATTGTACCATCTTCGAATACTTTGAATACTCCAGTAAATCCTGGTCCAGCTGCGCCTTCTATTTTATATGTCGTACGCACTCTAATTTGATAATATTTCTTTCCATTCTCTACTTGCGTATTCTCTAGCGTGTAATCATAGTCTTCTTTATATTCATTTTTAATATATTCTTTAGCTTTCTCAAAAGTAAATGCATTTTGATTTTTTTCTGCCTCTACCTTCTGATTCTTTTCTGTCTCAGTTTTTTGGTTCTTTTCAGTCGCTACCTTTTGATTTTTTTCTGTCTCTGCTTTTTGATTCTTTTCAGTCGCTACCTTTTGATTTTTTTCTGTCTCTGCTTTTTGATTCTTTTCTGTTGCTACCTTTTGAGTCGTTACTGCAGTGTTTTTTTGTGCCTTCGCTGGTGCTTCACTTTTTGCATTTTTTTCTTCTTCATTAATTTTAGTAACTAATCCTACCGCTTTTTTATTATATTCTTCAAGTTTCTTGTTATCTTTTGTTTCTGCAACTAGCTTATTTAATATCTCTTTTGCTTCTGCATAATTTTTCTTACTTATTAACTCTTCACTTTTCGTCAGTTGCTCGCTATACTTCTTTTTTTGTTCTAAGATGGCTAGTAATGCTGTTCGTTCTTCCTTTGCTTGTTTTATAAGCGTAGTATTTCCATTCTTCATGTTCTCTACTTTTTCAAATGACTTGATTGATTCTTCTATCTTTGTTTCTTCTTTTAACTTTACAGCTTCAATCATTGCTTTCGTTTGTTCTACTAGAACTTTTGCATCTGAATCGTGTTTTTTCTCATCTAACGCTTTTTCAAATGATGATAAGGCATTTTTATATTCTTTATTCGTTAACGCGGTCTTTCCTTCATCCATTGCTTTGTCAAAATTCCCATTACTACATCCAGCTAACATTAAAAATGTAAGTCCAATTACCATTAATAACTTTTTCATTTTTTCTCCTCCTATATATCCCTAAAACAATAACAGCATATGTATAAAAGTCTGTGTAGTAATTAGACTGAAAGTAAAGATGTACTGTGTGTGGGAAAGGAAGTACATTTCATTTACTATCATTACTTAAAACTCCTAAATAGTTGGTAGTTGGTTTTCTTCTTTTAAAGACAGAAAGGAATTTTAATAATGTGCGTAAAGCTCTCACCAGGCCCTTTACTACACACACTCTTATACACATAGAAAAACTATTTTTAGGTTGCTATTTTTTTAACTTTACATATTCTCGGTTGTTTTGCTACGAATCTCATTTCGTAACATACCGAAAAACAAAAGAAAACAAACCGTAATGTAAGTTACAGTTTGTAACTTTTCTGTAACACAAATGTAACATGATGTTTTTAAATATACAATAGTTTTTTTTACATTATTTTCCCCTATCTACATTTTAAGGTGCTACTACAGTGCTAAAACGCTTTTCATCTCCCACCTGCTATTGGACTATTATCCTTTGAGTACTTTAGGAAATAGACTTCTTTCCTAAAGTACTCAAATTAATTACAAAGATAACTCTTTTTTCATCCAAACATTAAGAAGGCCTTTAATCTTTTACTTTCACATTAAATATATATAGCTAACTTTTTTGATATAGCCACATTAAGAAAATAGGGCAAACTTTGTATTCCTTTTTGTTTTTATTTGTATCGAGTTCTTTTGCTAAATACCTTTTTTATGTCAAATAAAAAAGGTATCCTCAAATACTTTGAGGATACCTTTTCACCTTTATTATCTCCGCTGTTTTCTACCTAATACGAGTAACCCAAAACTCATCATTACAAGAAGTGCTCCCATATATGGTTCCACAGGCATTTTCTGCCCTGTCTTCGGTAATTCTTTTTCAGGATTTTCTGGATTCGGTATTCCAGGTTTTTCTGGATTTGGTGTTCCAGGCTTTTCTGGATCTGGTGTTCCAGGCTTTTCTGGATTTGGTGTTCCAGGCTTTTCTGGATTTGGTGTTCCAGGCTTTTCTGGATCTGGTGTTCCAGGCTTTTCTGGATCTGGTGTTTCTGGACCTGGTGTTTCTGGACCTGGTGTTTCTGGACCTGGTGTTTCTGGACCTGGTGTTTCTGGACCTGGTGGTGCTAAATGATTCAATTTGTTTAATACTTCTAATTGAACTGCATTTATCATTCCATTTGTAATTTCAAATGGAATTGGATTAGTTAATTTTTCATATCCTTTTGGCGCTTCTACTTCTACTAGTGTGTAGTTACCTACAGATAGATCTGCGATTTTTGCCTTTCCATCTTTATCTGTTGTTACTTTCACTACTACTTTTCCCTTGTCATCATGAACTTCAAACACAGCTCCTGATAAGACTTCCTTGCTTTCAGCGGCCATTTTTGTAATCTCCACTGAACCTTTGTCTAACTTTTCATTCTCTACTTTCAATGATAAGACTTTTGTCATACCTTTTTTAATTTCGAATGATACTGGTTCCGTTAACTTCTTGTAACCTGGTAAGCTCTTCGTCTCTACTAATTTGTATTTTCCTACTGATAGATCTGAAACTTTTGCTTTTCCTTCTTTATCTGTCGTTACTTCTGTTACTACTTTGCCTTGCTCATCTTGTACTTCGAAGACTACGCCTTCTAATACTTTTTGGCTATCTTTATCTACTTTTGTTACTTCTACATTTCCCTTGTCTAACATTTCATTTTCTACTGTTAAAGCAAGAGATTTTGTCATGCCTTTTTCAATTTGGAAAGTAATCGGATCTACCAATTGCTTATATCCTTTTGGTGCTTTTACTTCTACTAACTTGTATGTTCCAACTGATAAATTAGTAACTTGTGCTTGTCCTTTTTTATCTGTCGTTATTTTAGCGACTACTTGTCCTGCTTCATCTTGAATCTCAAATACAGCATCAGCTAAAACATCTTTCGTTTCTTTGTCTACTTTTGTAATTTCTACATTTCCTACATCCACTAATTCATTTTCTACAGTCAATTGTAATGCTGTAACTCTACCTTTTTCAATTTCGAATGAAACTGGCTTTTCTAGTGGTTTGTATCCTGCCGGTGTTTCTACTTCTACTAACTCATACTTTCCAATAGATAAATCTGAAACGTTTGCTTTTCCTTCTTTATCCGTTGTTACTTTTGCAACTACTTTTCCTTTTGAATCACGTACTTCAAATACAACATTTTCTAATGGTGCTTTACTGTCTTTATCTATTTTTGTGATTTCTACATTCCCCGTATCTACCATTTCATTTTCTACAGTGAACGTTAAGGATTTTGTCATACCTTTTTTAATTTCAAATGGTACAGGCTTTTCTAATTTTTTGTAGCCTGGTAAACTCTCTACTTCTACTAACTTGTACTTTCCTACAGATAAATCTGAAACTGTTGCTTTTCCAGCTTTATCTGTCGTTACTTTCGTTACCACCTTGCCTTTGTCGTCTTGAACTTCAAAGACTACACCTGCTAACGGTGCCTTATTATCTTTATCTATTTTTGTAATTTCTACATTTCCCGTATCTACCATTTCATTTTCTATTTTTAATGATAGAACTTCTGTCATGCCTTTTTTGATTTCAAACGATACTGATTCTGTTAATTGTTTGTAACCTGGTAAGCTTTCTTTCTCTACTAATTTGTACTTTCCTACAGATAAGTCTGAGATTTTTGCTTTACCATTTTTATCTGTTTTTACTTCCGTTACTACTTTGCCTTGCTCATCTTGTACTTCGAAGACTACGCCTTCTAATACTTTTTGACTATCTTTATCTACTTTTGTGATTTCTACTGAACCTTTGTCTAACTGTTCATTCTCTACTTTCAATGATAAGACTTTCGTCATACCTTTTTTAATTTCGAATGATACTGGCTCTGTTAGATTTTTGTAGCCTGGTAAGCTTTCTACTTCTACTAGTTTGTAATTTCCTACAGATAGATCTGAAATTTTCGCTTTTCCTTCTTTATCTGTTTTTACTTTCGTTACTACTTTGCCTTTTTCATCTTGCACTTCGAATGTTACGCCTTCTAATGCCTTCTGGCTGTCTTTGTCCACTTTTGTAATTTCTACTGAACCTTTATCTAACTGTTCGTTCTCTACTTTTAGTGATAAGACTTTTGTCATGCCTTTTTTGATTTCGAATGATACTGGTTTTGTTAGTTTTTTGTATCCTGGTAAGCTCTTTGTCTCTACTAGTTTGTATTTTCCTACTGATAGATCTGAAATTTTTGCTTTTCCTTCTTTATCTGTCGTTACTTTTGTTACTACTTTATCTTTTTCATCTTGCACTTCGAATGTTACGCCCGCTAATACTGCGCCACTTTCTTTGTCCACTTTTGTAATCTCTACTGAACCTTTATCTAACTGTTCGTTCTCTACTTTCAATGATAAAACTTTCGTCATACCTTTTTTGATTTCGAATGATACTGGTTCTATTAATTTTTTGTAACCTGGTAAGCTCTTCGTCTCTACTAATTTGTATTTTCCTACTGATAGATCTGAAACGTTTGCTTTTCCATCTTTATCTGTCGTTACTTCTGTTACTACTTTTCCTTTGTCGTCTTGAACTTCGAAGACTACGCCTTCTAATACTTTTTGACTATCTTTATCTACTTTTGTTACTTCCACATTTCCCTTGTCTAACATTTCGTTTTCTACTGTTAAAGCAAGAGATTTTGTCATGCCTTTTTCAATTTGGAAAGCAATCGGATCTACCAATTGTTTATACCCTTTTGGTGCCTTTACTTCTACTAACTTGTATGTGCCGACTGATAAATTAGTAACTTGTGCTTGTCCTTTTTTATCTGTCGTTATTTTAGAGACTACTTGTCCTGCTGCATCTTGAATCTCAAATACTGCATCAGCTAAAGCATCTTTATTTTCTTTATCTACTTTTGTAATTTCTACATTTCCTGTATCCACTAATTCATTTTCTACTGTTAGCTTTAGCGCTGTTACTCTACCCTTTTCAATTTCGAATGAAACTGGCTTTTCTAGTGGTTTGTATCCTGCCGGTGTTTCTACTTCCACCAACTCATACTTCCCAATAGGTAAATCTGAAACGTTTGCTTTTCCTTCTTTATCCGTCTTTACTTTCGCAACTACTTTTCCTTTTGAATCACGTACTTCAAATACAACATTTTCTAATGGAGCTTTACTATCTTTATCTATTTTTGTTATCTCTACATTCCCTGTATCCACCATTTCATTTTCTACTTTTAATGATAGAACCTCGGTCATGCCTTTTTTGATTTCAAATGATACTGATTTTTCTAGCTTTTTATAACCAGGTAAACTTTCTACCTCTACTAATTCATACTTTCCTACAGGTAAATCTGAAACATTTGCTTTTCCATCTTTATCTGTCGTTACTTTTGTAACTTCATTCCCCTTTTCATCTTGGACGATGAATGTTACTCCCGCTAACGGTGCTTTATTATCTTTATCTATCTTTGTTATCTCTACATTTCCCGTATCTACCATTTCATTTTCTATTTTTAATGATAGAACTTCAGTCATGCCTTTTGTAATTTCAAATAATACTGGATCTGTTAGTTTCTTATAGCCTGGTAAACTTTCTTTCTCTACTAATTTGTACTTTCCTACTGATAGATCTGAGATTTTTGCTTTACCATCTTTATCTGTTTTTACTTCCTTTACTACTGTTCCAGCTTCATCTTGCACTTCAAAGACTACGCCTTTTAATGCTTTTTTGTTGTCTTTATCGACTTTTGTAATTTCTACTGAACCTTTATCTAACTGTTCATTTTCTACTTTCAATGATAGGACTGTTGTCATACCTTTTGTAATTTCGAATGATACTGGTTCTGTTAGCTTTTTGTAGCCAGGTAAACTTTTCGTCTCTACTAATTTGTACTTTCCTACTGATAAATCTGAGATTTTTGCTTTACCATCTTTATCTGTTTTTACTTCTGTTACTACTTTTCCTTGCTCATCTTGCACTTCGAAGACTACGCCTTCTAATACTTTTTGACTATCTTTATCTATTTTTGTAATTTCTACTGAGCCTTTGTCTAACTGCTCATTTTCTACTTTTATTACTAAAGCTTTTGTCATACCTTTTGTAATTTCAAATAGTACTGGTTCTGCTAGATTTTTGTAACCTGGTAAGCTTTTCGTCTCTACTAATTTGTACTTTCCTACTGATAGATCTGAAACGTTTGCTTTTCCATCTTTATCTGTTACTACTTTTCTTACTACGTCATCTTTCTCATCTTGGACTTCAAATTCGACACCGGCTAATACTGCTCCGTTTTCTTTGTCCACTTTTGTAATTTCTATATTACCTTTGTCTACCATTGCATTTTCCACTTGTATTGGGAATATGCCGTCCCCTGTTACATTTACTTCGAACTCTGTTTCTTTTAATTGGTAGCCTTCAGGTGCTTTTGTTTCTTTTAAAATATATTTTCCTGGTGCTAACGGTTTAGAGATTGCCTTACCATCTTTATCTGTAACAATATATTCGACTACTACACCGTCTTTTACTATATCAAACTCTGCATTTGCTAATGGTTTTTCACCATTTTCCGAATCAATTTTCTTTACTTCAATTTGACCCTTTTGCATAGTATTTTTAATTTCAATTGTTTTTATTTCTCCAGCTTGAAGTGTAACCTCTACTGGGCTTGTTAATTTTTGATATCCTTCTGGTGCTACTGTTTCATAAACTTTATACGTCCCAGGAGCTAAAGTTTGAGGTACTGAAAAACCTTTTTCGTCCGTTTTCAGTTTTACAACAACTTCATTTGCACTATTTCGAACTTCAAATTCGGCACCTTTTAACCCTTTGTTCGGATTCTCAGAATCTATTTTATGAAGCGATACTGTACCATCTTTTGGAGCTTCAGGCGGCGTAATAGTTACTTCTTTTGATGTTAATGTTTTATCATCAAAATGTAATTCCGCTTTATTAGGAATCTTCTTATCTACGTAAGAAGATAAGTCTGCATTATTTTTAATTTTCGCCTTAATACTAAGGTTAATTATCTGGTCTTCATATGACTTATAGTCAAAACTCTCACCAAATGTAAATGTTACTTCACTTCTTTGTTTATCTATATTTAACGTTCCTTTAGAAGTAATATCTTGGCCATTTTGATCATACACTTTTGCCTCTAATACTTCTAAAACATCTTCTAAATCATCACTAATTACCATAGATGTGTATTTAGGAGGATCGTTCGGTATATGTGTACCAACTTGGTATTGAATAACTTGATCCATTTGTGTTAACTGCTCATTCTCTACAAGCTTGCCATTCTCATCAACTATATTTTTTTCAATGCTAGGTGGATTATTGTCACCTGAACCGGATCCTCCCCCACCACTTACAAATACTTGTCCTACTTTTTCTTCAGTTTTAATATTTTTACCTTCTAATTTCACAGTATTTTTATGAGGCTTTGCAGCAGGATTAGTAATCTTTGTTTTATATCTTAAAATATAGCCTTTTGAACTGTCGGGAAATTCAATTGTAAATCCAGTCTTCGTTGCATTTATTTTAATGTTAGATAAATTTGCTGGCTTAATATTTGTTGGTGCATAACCATCTTCAAATACAGCCTCTTCTAATACTACGCTGTCTGTAATTAACTCATGCCCAGGTCCTAATGTATCTGTTAATTTAAGATCTTGCATTTCTGTTCCAGTCGCATTTACATATACAAGCCAATCAGCAATGGACGGATCTTCTTGATTATAAGAACCCCATTTCAATAGATTATCTGTATTGGGCTGTGGCTTCGGTCTCTCTGTAGTATTACTTACATTTACTTCTTTATTTACGATTTGACCATCAACGTTAAATTCTAATGGAATTTCTTTAACACCATCATATGCTTCTAGACCAAAGTAGAATTCTACGAATAAAGAACCTTTAATGTTATTCTTTCCTTCTACGTAATCACCCATAGTACACGTTAATAGACCCTTTTTCATCTCACATGTACCAACTGTTTTTCCTTCAGCATCTTTTAAAGGAAAACTCATATTCATAAGGTCTTTTCGAAACTCTTTTGGCATATCAATTGTGAATTGATCTCCACTTTTTATTTTTTCTTTAGCTGACCACTTCACTTCTACTTTCATACCATCTGAGGCTTGATATGGTTCAGATGTCGTGCCATCAGTACGGGAAATATTAATTTCGTCCACTGGACTTTTCATCACAGCAGCTTGAATCACTGGAGCCCACACATTCAGCACTGAAAATAATACTAGAAAAACTAATGAAACCATTGAAATATGCCTTTTAGTACTTTTCATTTGCATAGTTCCCTCCTATTTTTTATATTTATATAACAAAAAAAGACCGTCCGGTTGCATCAAAAATGTGCAACCAGACGATCTTAGTAACCAATATGTATTACCGTAGACTCTAAGCTTTGCGGCCTATCCTTTCGAATAGTGTGCTAAAAATATCTTTTATTCTTTTTTTGTTTCATTTTCCTCTTAAACCAAATATTACTATACCGTCTGGACGGTTATAATTCAATACTCTATAAAATTGTTCTATTTTTCTAATAAAAAAAACAATTCACCACTACATTAAATAAGTAATGGTGAATTGTTTTCGCATTATATAGTTCGTATATTCTATTTATATGAATTACTAATAAGAGCTTGAATCACTTTTTCTCTTAACTCGGGGCTTAGTCTGCCAACCCCTAAATATTCCGAATACCATAATCCATCTGCTGCTAATCTAATAATTGTTGCACAAACTGAATCTATCTCATCGTTTTCTATATTCTTTTGCAGTTGCTGAAATGATTGTTGTAATGGCTCAAGTAATTCAGGTTTTAACATGAATGCTGCCATCATACTACTAGACAACTCTTCTGTTCTTCTCTCATTACTTAATCTTTCCTCTACAAAAGAGCGAACCCATCTCCCTTTCCTCTCTGAGTCTTCCGCTACTTTATTGTAAATAGCGCCCTCATTATCCTCTATCCCTCTGACTATCATACCTTCTATTAAAGCTTCTTTATTTGCAAAGTGATACAATAATCCACCTTTACTTACACCCGCCTCTTTTGCCACTGCTTCTAAGGTTAATTTAGCAACCCCTTTACATTGCACAATTTGAGAAGCGGCCGCCAAAATCTTTTGCCGCGTTATGCTGATACTCATTCCTTTTTAAAACCCCATTTCTACTAAATTTATATAAATACGAATCTTATTTTTAATATTGTTGATTACTACTAAGTATTTTCTTTATACAACAAAAGCTGCATTACCTTTGAATTTTCAGTTACTTATTCCATTAAAAATTTCCATATCATTCAATATGATAACATCAAATATATAACATTGACTATACATCTATACTTTTATATTCATCGAAAATATATCCATAAACACGAAATGTATAAAAATTGATTATCCTTATACATCTAATCTATAATTTAAAGAGGTTTATATTTTCATAAAAATAAAGTGAAATTTTATAAGGATGATTCCATTGAAAAAATTTTCTATTAGTTATTTAATATGCTTATTGTTTTTTTCTATCATTGTGAATGTTTTACAGTATACAAGCGTTCCAAATTATGCGGATTCATGGGGGCCGATTTGGGTATCTATTATTATGCTTTCAATTCTTGGAAGTATTCCTGTTCTTATCGGTTGTTTAATAGGCGAATTTTGTTATAGAAAAATAAAAGGAAGTCACGAATTAAAAATTGGTATTCCTTTATTTATAGTGTTAGGTATTTCCTACAATCATTTCTTCTTTATGTTATTTAACGACCGATATTTTCTATCCTTTAATTTAGAAGCCTTTTTGGAAACAGGCCTACCTATTACGTTATCATCTTTATTATTTTACCTTATAAGACGCCGTTAATTCTTTCATCATTACATAAAAAAATGTTATTACTCTTGTTACATCGAGTAATAACATTTTTATTTAAATCTATTTAACTAATTTGCTTCCAACTAGTATTCTTCACATCTTCGCTAGTCGGCTTTCTAACTGATTTCACAAAACATTCCTCGCAAGCACCAAATGCAATGAAGTTTTTCTGTGCTTGTCTTAACGAGACTTCATTTGCCCCGCCTTCAAAGTCAGGATCGTTAAACTGTACCTCATCATCTTCCCAGTAACATATATTACAAATTTCATATGTACCTGGTGGTTCTTCTTCTATTGTTCTATACCCGCAGCACGGACATGTATATTTCATTCTGTCACTCCATTATTCATTTCTTTTTTCTCCCATATATTCCGGCCCATAAAGAATGTAACAGCGCAAATCATAGTTATTACCATGAAAGTAGTATTAGAATCCTCATATGTAGTTGGAATTCCAACCGTTACAGAAGCAATACTAAAAGCTAAAAGTAAATATAATAATAAAGATAGAATATAGCTTAGTTTAAATCGTAAAATGATACCTCTAAACAATAGCTCACCAAGTAGACAGCCACCTAAAATGATAGGTACTCCGAAATATAATGTAAGGACTCCCATTTGCGCAGTAGATTGAATTATCTTACCGATTATGTTCGGCGAAACCAGCTCACTATTGTTTCCCATCCTATCATATAAATCAAGTGCCGTTACTGAAATAAAGAAACTTAATATAGAAAACGAATACGGTATTAAAAATTTGCTCACTCTCATTCACCTCACTTTTTTTGTTTCACATATATTATTCATTACTTTCACAAAAAAAATAGCCCTCTATGCTAAAACATAGAGGGCATAATTTTTATATAAAAACCTATACCTTATCCTGAAACCCCCCCTAAACAGAACATCTAAACTATCTGTGCCCTATATTCTTTAGGAGATAGGTGGTTATTAGAAAGTAGTGCCTTCTTTTTTATAATATTCTTTTGAAATCTCTTCATAAAATGCGGCTGATGTCGCGTAGAAATACGGTGCTAACCATAAGAAACCGATTCCTATAGTAAGAATACTTAATATGAACCAGCCTAAGAAACTTAAGCATAGTAAAAAGTAATCCATTTTATGTCCATTCATCATATGACGACTCTCAGTAATCGCTTGATTCGCTGTATATTCTGGATGATCATTCAAAATAAAATATGTCATAGAATAAGAAAATGATTTAATAATACCTGGAATAATAAGAAGTAATGTCCATAGAGTCAAGTATACATACATTAGTAAATATGTTAAAAACGACTTCATCAACTTACTTCCATCGCTAAACCATCTAAATATATGACCAATGCGAGCATCAGTCCCACGAATTGCATTTAAAACAAGATAATAGGCACCTATTGTTAATGGACCAATAACAAGCATTACTATAATACTTACTGTAAGTGAATCACTTGCCTCTTCCCAACCCCAAAATATCGAGAAAATACCTGTTGTTAGCATTTCAACAGCTCCAATAAGGATTCCAATTAATAAAGTTGCCCCTACCGCTAATCCCCATCTTCCTTTTAATGCATCAAGCGCTTCTCTTTTCAACTGACTTATCATATATAACCTCCTAATACTATTTATATTTTAGTATACCATTTATATCAAAAATTCCACAGATTCCCCTGAAATAGAAGCATACTCCTTTTTGCATACGTATTGATACATGTGTGCTGTAGTTGTACTAATATATGGATTAAACGACTCTTTTCCCTATAACAAAAAAGCTTGCCCTTCATAATAGGCAAGCTTTCTCAAGTTATTTCTCACTTAACTTCTTATACCAATTCTGCATTCTCTCCGCATCTTCTACTCTCGTATGCTCTATTTTATAACTAGATGATGCACTCGAAAACTTATACGTACATAAATCCGCACGGCGCTGGAAATATGATTGTGTCTTCTCCATTGATTGGACATGTCTTCTTCTAATAAGTCCTGTATATTTTCCGACGCTACGATAGACAAGTGTAATTTGTTCTCCGTTAACACTGTAACCATTTGTTTTAAATGTTGCGTATCCAAGTGTAAAGATGAGGATCGCGAGCGGAATTAATGCCCACATGATGAAGTGCTTTTCAGAGTATATACTTATTCCAATAAACGGGATTGCTAGCATTGCGAAGAAAATGAAACTATCAATGAGATAGCGGCGTAATGCTGCTTTTGGTAATGCAATAATGTTTGCATTCAGTTCGTATGGTAATTGTAAATGGGCGAGTAACTGTTGTACTCGATCTTTTCGAATGATTGGGTGCAGTGTAACCTTTTCTTTTTCGTCACTCATTCCTTTACTTTGAATGACTTCTACTTGCACAGCACAATAACCGAATGGTTGGCGTAAAATACTTTCTTTTATCGTAATACCTTGAATACGATGCAATTTTAGTACGAGCTCTTTTTTCTCAAGCAATCCTTGCGAAATGCGGACTTCGTCATTTCTTCGATTCACTGTGAAATCGCCATGTTTTAACGCGTAACCGATTGTAGATATAATCCAAGAAAGAACGAGTAACATGGCTACCATGAAAATCCAGCCATATATATCATGTTCCATTACATACGACTTTACGCCATTCTCTATCCATTTCGGAATGTACTCATCTACTTGGTGATAAACGAAAAAGATTAAAGAGAATAATAGTCCAAATTGACCAGATGTAACAGATGCTAATAAAATCTCTTTCCAAGTTAATTTATATTCTGTCGCTTGTTTTTCTTCTGTAACAATTTCTTTTTCTACTACATTTTCTGTTGCTTCGTCTAACGTTCCTTCTGCTTTCACTTCTGGAGTTGGCTCATTTAGCAAAGTAATAAGCTCCGCCGCTTCTTCTGCCGTAATACCAGCTAAGCTAACTTCTGCTTCATCGCCCCCACCAGCTGTTTCAATCTGAATTTTTTTTAAACCGAGCATTTGATATAGTACGTTAGAACTTGTATTAATCGTTTGAACACGTTCTTTATTTAAGTAGCTCTCCTTTTTCACGAAGAGACCTTTTTTCACATGTAATACGTTATTTTCAACCCAATATGTTGTGTAATACCATTTTTCAAATGCTGAAAAAACGGTGAGTAAACCAAATGCTGCGGGAATTAAATACCAAAACGGGAATTTTCCGTTTAAGCTAAACATGAAAATAATGAGTGGTATAAAATCTGTTATTTTTAATTCTAATAACATCGTGATTGGATGCTGCCTCTTATACATCCTCATCACTCACTTTCGCTAATTCTGCGATTTTCGTTTTCAACATTTCTGCTTCATACATCGTTAAGCCTGGGATGCTATGAGAAGTTGCTGCTGTTGAAATGTGTAATTCTGCTAAGCCATATTTTCTCATAATTGGTCCTTGTTCAATCGTTACGTGCTGCACACGAATCATCGGTACTAATACGCGCTTTACGACAAAAAGACCATGCTGAATTTCAAGCTCTTCTTCATTTAGTTGGTAGCTGTAATAACGTTGACGTAGTTTCGGGAATAAGAAGTACGAAAATGGTGCGAACACAACTGTCAGCCCAATCATTACATACAAAATCCACGCCCACCAATCAAACTTTATCATGAGGAAAAGGTAAGCTAAAATGACGAGTATACCGATCCCTTCTTCAATTACAGCACGAACTTTCCACACCTTGACCATGTCAGGGTGAATTTCATTTTTCAATGGATCCATGTAACCACTCCAAATCTAGTAATCTAATATATGAATACTCTTAATCTACATTTTACATAACTTTACAGAAAATTGAAATTTAATCTTCTTTCTTCTCAGGAATAAAATATCCGAACCAAAGTAACCAAATGAAACCGATTAACTTCATCCAACTTCCATCCGCTTGAAAAGCTTCAATCATACCTGGTATTTTATAAATCCCAATAAATCCAAGAAAACCGAGCCACCAGTTTTTTTGCATTTTCATCTTTACTCCTCCTTCATGACGTTTTTCACATTTCGAATCCAAATTTCTTTATACTTTAAATGGAATCCCATGAGCATATAGTTGCTCATATTATCGATCACAAGCGCTAGCGTATGAGCATTTTCTTCCGTTTCATGTTGTGACACAACGCCCAGTCTCGCGCCTTTCTTCAATAAATCGTGGAAACCATGTAAGAAATCCTCTTGTATTTCAAATAAACGTTTCTGGTACTTTTCATTTCGCGATGCAGTTACGATAAATTCATTGATAACGCGCAGTATTCCTTCTTGCCCTTCATACTCAGAGAGCATATGTAAACCATCTGCGATTAGCTTTTCTGCAAAGTTTTCTTTCGTATACTGCTCTTTATCGAAGTAATTTGCAAAATGATAATCAGAAAAAATCTCTTCAAATAAAAAATCAACTAACGCTTCTTTAGAAGAAAAATGATAGTAAATAGCCGGTTTTGAAATACCTACCTCTTTCGCAATCATGGAAAGACTCATCTTCTCAATGCCGTGTTCTGCCATAAGTTTAAATGATGCCTCTACAATGTTCTGCGATGTTTGTAAATTCTTCGTCATATTGTACCTCACTTATTTTTACTTACCGGTCGGTAAGTGAATTATAAAACAAAACGAAATGATTTTCAATTTAGTTAGCACTACATAAGGTATTTATTGGAAAATACAGAAAGTTATAAAGTAAAAGCAATATATAACAATAAGGAGGATATCATATGGGACTTGGTGGTAATGGCGGCGGTGAAGCGGGACAAGCTGGTAAGAGCGGATTTTCATTAATCATTGTACTTTTTATCGTATTGATTATAGTTGGAGTTAGCTATATCGGACTTAGCTTCCAAGAAAAGGCGTCCTACATTACACATGTAGGACGCCTTCTTTTTAATCCCTATTCAGCAACCGCATACGATAACAATTCATCGTTACTTCCCCAAGTCTTTGCAGTAATTGATAGTTCGCATACGCGCCGACTGGGGCACCGATTATGGGTACGAGCTGAAGCATTTTTGCTAAATCGATATAGTCTCGGTACTCTGTTTGGAACTTTTCCCAGTCCATATGATTTTCTTCTTCTGTATCCCATGTTTCGATTGCTTTCCATATTTCTTTTCGGTGGTCGTCACTTGAAAAGGCAAGCTGGAAAACGTGAAGGATAAAAAGGCGCTCTTCTTTGTCGCTCGTATCAAATCCGTACAATGTTGCTGCATCGAATAAAAATTTAATTTTAATGCCGAGTAAAAGCGGAAAGTCAGCAAGGCCAAGGAGAATACCGCCTGCTCCCGTCCCTGCTCCTTCTGCCGCTGCTATTTTTTTGTACTCATCCATTTTTTTACGTACTTCATCGTCTCGTCTTTGCAATGACCAGTTCGTCTCTTTTAATTTCGGCTTTATAAAGTTTGATCCGGCGCTAATTGTTTGTACCATCATCCGAATCGTTTCTGTTAATACTTTTTGCACTTTCGCCGGAATAAGCTGTTGTACTTTCGTCTGCACTTTCTTTGAGAACCGTGTCATCATAGAAGAATCTTTCATGAATGTAGCTTTCCACTGCTCCAGTTCTTTTATAACCTTTTCTTCATATGTAATCATAGGTTCATTCCCTTCAATTTAAACGCTCAATACGTTTTGCCCCGTATTGATAAACGAAACCGATACTAAATACTATGCTTACGACTAGTAAAATTCCCGTCATCATGAAATCTTTCGTCGCAAGTGCAAATATCACTGTAAAGATTACGCTCCCGATGATTAGAATCGCATTTAATAAAGTAAGAAAATCTTTCTTCTTCTCTTCTCCCCCTACTGGGTACAAATCAAGCCAAATTTTCATGCGGTGATGTTTCCATAAAGTTAATAGCTGATAACCGATTAAGTATAGGAAGATAAGGCTTACGATAAATCGTCCATATAAAAACGGAATGAAGTAAAGAATAACTCCGCCAAGAGCAAGCAGGCGCACATATAAGCCAAAATAATTACCAGATCTTAAGAAAGTTCTCGTATATAAGTATAAATATGTACGCTTTTCGCCTATCATCGACAGAATGAAATCAAGCCATTTTCTGCGTGCTACTCTCTCTTTTAATGCTGGTACATCAACGAACATATTCGCAATTCGGTACAGCAGCATCATTTTCTTACCTTCTTCAGAAATTAAATACTCCCAGTTTAGCGGCTTTCCTTTTACCATTTGATGCATGATAGCAAGATATAACACCATGAGCAGAACGATTCCGCCAATAACAAGAACTGAATTACGTTCTACAAGGAAATATACAAATAAACCGTTTAAGATAAAACGAATAAACCAATCAGCCTTTTGTATATTTTGATCTGTTAAAAATGACTTTTCCCACGCTACAAATAAATTCCACGCTTTTACAATGACGAATGCGAGTACGATCCATATGTAGCCAGCACCTGTTTGCTTCATTTGTTGGAAGTATAACGGAGCAAGCGCAGCTGCTACGATTGCAATTATGTATAACTGAATCATAAATGTAAAAAGAAATGCCTTGGTGAAGTAAGGTTTTAACTTTTCTTCAACTGGCAGTAAGTAAACGAGATCCGCTTCTTTTAATAACGTTTGAATGGATCCAGCTGTTAACACGAGTCCAAGCAACACTGCCATAACAAGCGCTGTCGGAAACGAAGGTGTTAACGTTTGTAACCATTGCTGGTAATAATACGCTCCTGCGCCGATGATAAATACAAAAATAAATTTCAAATGATCATTAAATACGTATTTACTATATGTACGAACTTCTTTTAGAAAGTGACGAAATCGTTCTTTCCATAATGCTGTGCTATTCATAATCTTCTTCCTTTGTTAGCGCGATGTAAATATCATCTAACGTTGCACCTGGCATATTAAACTGTGATTGCAGCTCAGATAACGTTCCCTTCGCTCTTACTTCACCTTGATGCAAAATAATGAACGAATCACAATAACGCTCTGCCGTCGCTAAAATATGTGTGCTCATTAAAATGCCGGCGCCACTCTTTTTCATTTGATCCATCATTTGAAGAAGTGATTGAATTGCTAACGGATCTAATCCAACGAAAGGTTCGTCTACTATGTAAAGAGATGGCTCAACTAAAAACGCGCTCATAATCATTACTTTTTGTTTCATCCCTTTTGAGAAATGAGATGGAAACCATTTTAAACGATTTTTCATGCGAAATTCATGTAATAGTTGTCCTACACGTTCTTCATATTGTTTTTCATCGACACCGTACGCCATCGCTGTTAGCTTCAAATGTTCTTCTAGCGTTAGCTCATCATATAATACAGGTGTTTCTGGGATGAACGAAAAACTAGAACGGTATGCTGTCATATCATCACGAATTGTTTTCCCATTAATTGTGACAGTTCCTTTTTTCGGTTCCATTAAACCAATAATATGTTTAATCGTCGTACTTTTACCAGCTCCATTTAAACCGATTAAGCCGACAAGTTCGCCTTTATTAACAGAGAACGAAACATCTTTTAATACAGGTCGTTTCGTATATCCTCCTGTAACATTTTCTACACGCAATAACTCGCTCATACGACACCACTTTCTTCATTAGTATTCATTCTATATTCATCTTACCAAAAATGGCGCTGTACTACATAGTATCGATGTCTTAAAAAAAAATTAAATTTGTTAGCATATATTTTTACGAAAGCGGACATCATAATTAGTGAAGAAGGAACACATTGAAAAAGCGACCACCAATTGATGAGTACAACAACATAGTGAAGTCATCATGAAATGGGGTGTCCATGTTGGACAATGAAATTTACACATAACCAGATTATTTGTTTCATTTTCGAAACGGGGTGTCTCTGAAAGAGCATATACTGTTTTAAAAAATAAACAATTTCATTTTAAAAAAGATTGCAATTCATTTCACTTGAAAATGGGGTGTCTACGGCAGAAACTTTAGCCGATTTACCGTGCATTTCTTAAATAAATGAGGTGTCTGCGAAACGTAAATTACGATAATGCTTTTTCAATCCCTCTTCAGAAAACAGGAAGCTGAGTCAGCTTCCTGTTTTTCGTGTTTGTTCTCTTATGTAATTATGGTAAAATACGGCTAAGGATATTTGAAAGGATGAGATCAATGAATCATACAGCAGACAATTGTATTTTTTGTAAAATCATTGACGGGCAAATCCCTTGCTCAAAAGTATACGAAGATGAACATGTGCTTGCATTTTTAGATATTAGTCAAGTAACAAAAGGACATACTCTTGTTATTCCGAAAGTTCACAAACAAGACATTTTTGCGTTAACGCCAGAAATCGCATCACACATTTTTTCTGTCGTTCCAAAAATCGCAAATGCGATTAAAGCAGAGTTTAATCCAGTTGGCTTTAACCTACTTAACAATAACGGTGAAAAAGCTGGACAAACTGTGTTCCACTTCCACCTTCATTTAATTCCACGCTACGGTGAAAAAGATGGTTTCGGTGCTGTTTGGAAATCACACCAAAATGAATACACTATGGAAAATTTACAAAACATCGCAAGTACAATTGCAAATAGTGTGAAATAATGACACTATAAGAAGGCGTAATACATAACAAGCCACTTCCCTGAAGTCATCAAATTCCGCATGGCTTGTTTCTTCACTTAAAATGCTCAGGGATGATTGTTTGTGCATAGCACATATAAGAAAGATATGCATATTTTTTCACATCATGAATACGAACAAAAAATAAGGAGGTCTCCTTTTATGTCAAAAGCTAAATCCTTTATTACAGGTGTTATTTGCGGGGGAGCAGTTGCTGGACTAGCCGTTCTTTTCTCAACTCCTTCTTCTGGTAAAGACATGCGCGGCAAGTTAAAAGAAAAAGGAAATGATATTAAAAAGACTTTAGCTGATATTACAGCTGATACGAAATTATTAAAGCGTCAAATTGTTGAAACGGCTTCAGAAGGTAAAGAAGTGTTTCAAGAACTAAAAGATGACATGCAAGACACGCTTTCTAACTGGAAACAAGATATTTCTCAAAACAAGCGCCATATTGAGAAAGAAATTTTGGACATCCAAAAGTCAATTGAGAAACTACAAGAAGCTGTTCCAGAAAAAGCGTAAACAAATTCCTGCTTAGTTTTTTGCATATAACAAATATTTTTTATATAAATTGACCTTGACACGGCATATCGTATAGATATGCCGTGTTTTTATGCATTTACAATATATGTTATCAATTAACATGTAAGGACAACGCATGTATTCACGACTCATAAAACGCTTCCATAGTTATGCATGATTTGTATAGAATGTCATTTTGTTAAAAAATTTTCACAATTCTTACAAAAAGACTTTATTAATTTTTATTTTACTGGCATAATAGATAGTAATGAAAAAGAATGTTAAAGTGGGTGAGTAAATGAAAAGTGGAGAAAAAGATTACTCGGTAAAAGAAGCGATGATTTTCAGCCAACGCATTGCTCAATTATCGAAAGCGTTATGGAAATGTGTAGAGAAAGATTGGCAGCAGTGGATTAAACCTTACGATTTAAATATTAATGAACATCATATTTTAACAATCGCTTATCATTTAAAAGGGGCTTCTATTTCTGAGATTGCTAAGTTTGGAGTTATGCACGTATCAACGGCGTTTAACTTCTCGAAAAAGCTGGAAGAACGCGGCTATCTTGTATTCTCAAAAAAGGAAGATGATAAACGAAATACGTACATTGAAATTACAGACAAAGGGGAAGAATTACTACTTCGCTTAATGGAGGAGTATGATCCTGAAAATAATTCAGTGTTTAATGGGGCTCTTGCACTTCGTAATTTTTATGGGAAGTTCCCAGAAAATATCGAACTGATTGCAATCCTGCGTAATATTTACGGACAAGACTTTATCGATATTTTTGAGAAATCATTAGAAGATATTGAAGAGAACTTTACAGAATCCGATCAAAAGTTAGTTAAGAAATAATCTATTTATTTTTTCGCAATCATGCTTAAGAATTCATTCATAAGCGGCTTAAATAAACCTTGTTTTGCTAGCGCTTCCGCAGTTTCGTGTACTTCGAGCTGATGTGGAAGCGCTTTTTCAAATTGATTTAACAGCGCATCGAACAAAAGAAGCCCTTCAGCTTTCTCCACTACATATTGCTCGTTCAGTTTTTCACAAAGATTTAGTATACGTTCAATATCTTTTTTACGAGCTTTTTTCTTTATGATCAAAGAATAAAATGGACACTTCTCTTCATCAATCATTTTAAATAGTAGGTCTACGTAGTATTCAGCTTGTTCTAATCTTCTAACAACGTCCATTTTCTCCCTCACTTTCTAACACAAAGTCTTCTATTTCTGAATTTTGTAACACGAACAAAATATCGTGTGATACAATATATGTATATGTATTTTAGCCAAAAGGAGGTCTCGCCTCATGACACTTATAACAGTTGTTTTTGTCGCATTCGCACTTCTTGTTATATTTTACACGAATTTCATGACACATACACTGTGTGAACGAAAACAAATAGCTGCGAGCCGCCAGCCCGGTGTCTTTCGGGTTATTAATGTATGTATAACAATTTTATTAATTTCTAGTTATATAGAAATTATATTTCATGGAAAGTGAGGAAGGAAAGCCCCTTCCTCACTTTTTTCCTCTATAAGCAAATTATACCTACAATAACCAATAAAATAAACAGTACAAGTAATAAAATAAGTTGAGAATTCATCCCCATCCCCTCCTCTATTCTGTATATGCGGCATACGCCCAATATGGCACACTTTTAAAATCTGACACGTACTGGTTAATTTTTCTTTATCAATATGAAAACGCGTCGAAATATGATATATTAAATTTTGTACATATTGCTTATACTATAGAACAAAACATTCATCAAAACTTTATCCTCAGCCACGGTAAGCCCTGTTAAGCGCGCTTTACCAATACAAAAAAGCAAAAGTATCAGTGAGACTTAATCGGGCTCTTATGAATTTAAAATTCATCGGTGTAGGATAAATTAAAAATACATAATAGTAGGAGTGTTTATCGAATGAAGAAAGCTATGCTTGCCTTAGCCGCAACAAGTGTAATCGCATTATCAGCATGTGGAACATCATCATCAGACAAAATCGTTACATCTAAAGCTGGTGACATTACAAAAGAAGAATTCTACGATCAAATGAAGACACAAGCTGGTAAACAAGTACTAAACAACATGGTTATGGAAAAAGTACTTATTAAAAACTACAAAGTTGAAGACAAAGATGTAGACAAAAAGTTCGATGAAATGAAAAAACAATACGGTGATCAATTCGATACCCTAATGAAACAACAAGGTATTAAAGAAGAAACTATAAAAAATAGTGTACGTGCTCAATTAGCTCAAGAAAAAGCGGTTGAACAATCGATTACTGATAAAGATGTAAAAGCAAAATTCGAGGATTATAAAAAGGAAATTAAAGCAAGTCATATCCTTGTAAAAGATGAAGAAACTGCTAAAAAAGTGAAAGATGAACTTGCTCAAGGTAAATCTTTCGAAGAATTAGCAAAACAATACTCTGAAGATACAGGTTCAAAAGAAAAAGGTGGCGACTTAGGATTCTTCGGACCAGGGAAAATGGTAAAAGAATTCGAAGAAGCAGCTCAAAAGTTGAAAAAAGATGAAGTAAGCGAACCTGTAAAAACACAATTTGGTTACCATATTATTAAAGTAACTGATAATCACGCAGATGCTACTTTCGATAAAGCAAAAGCTGATATTAAAAAATCACTAGCTCAAGAAAAAACGCAAGATGCTCAATTCATGAACGATCTTATGATGAAAGAAATCAAAAAAGCTGACGTAAAAGTTGACGATAAAGATTTAAAAGATCTTTTCAAAGAGCAAAAAGCTGACGAGAAAAAAGACGAAAAGAAATAATGAAAAGCTCGGGCTAAGCCCGAGCTTTTTTATATTCCCTCTTCCAGGGGGAAATTGTGTACAGATTGAGTAAATGAAATTACATGATTGACTCTTCGATTCTATAGAAAGGATAACGTCTTTTTCATTTTATGGATAGTGTACAATCTTAGCTAGTTTTACACTATCTTCGTTACCGAAAGTTTATTTTGTCATTCGTTTAACTAAAACCACCTTTTATGCATTTCACTTAAAAACATTTCTGTGATTCTAAATCCTGAACTTTCCCCTATAATAGAGTCAATCCCACAATACGGACAAACTGCTGTGTTATCATCATCCCACCACTCTGTAATTTTTTCTGGATGAAAAATTTCTAAACAATAGAAACAACCACATATAACATCCTTTTCTAAGTGCTTTCTATTACGAGAACAAAAACGATGTGCTTCCTCAAAATATTTTTGCATCAGTATCCCCCTATTCCTGATTGTTGCTATACTTTACTTAGATCATCCTCGGCAAAATTGCAATTATTTCTTACAGAAAAACAAAAAACCCTTGATTCACAATGCGTGGAACCAAGGGTTTATCTCATCATTATTGATTAAATTAAGAAACTATGTTAAATTAGTACAGAAACACGTTTCCTAAAATACACAGAACGTATTTATCCGTATCTTAATTTTACAACAAAACCTTTCTTCAGTCAACCTCTATTTTTCACTTTTAAAGGAGTGCTTACGTATGAACAAAAAACTTGATCTAGAGCAAAAACGATTGGATACCGTAATCGAAACGATTACGCAGCAAATTGATAAGCTGGAAAACGAAACTGGCAGACGCCGGGCAGAAGTAATCAACATCCGTAAACACTTCTGGGATGACGTTAAAGTGAATACAGATACTTTTGATGATTACCTTGAAACAGTTATCAACTTAAGACAACAAGCTCAGTCACTAGCTGTTACACAAATCACCCATAAACACACCTTTAATCGACTTGCCGCGCTGCGACGTATGCAAAAAGCACCTTACTTCGGACGCATCGATTTTACTGAAGAAGGCGAACCTGCCGCAGAACAAATCTATATCGGTGTTTCTACCCTTACTGATGCAAGCGGAGAAAACTTTCTTATTTATGACTGGCGCGCCCCAATTTCAAGTGTTTATTACGACTATCCACCAGGACCGGCTGAATACAACACACCAGGCGGCGTAATTCGCGGTAATGTGGAGAAAAAATTACAATACATTATTCAAAATGGCGAGATTGATTCCATGTTCGATACGAGCCTCACAATCGGTGATGAAATTCTGCAACAAGCGCTCGGAAAAGGTACAAACAAACATATGCAGAGCATCGTCGCTACGATTCAGCGTGAGCAAAATGAAATTATCCGTCACGATGAAGGCCGACTCCTTATCGTTCAAGGAGCTGCTGGTAGTGGTAAAACATCAGCTGCCCTGCAGCGAATCGCCTACTTACTATATAAATATCGCGAATGGCTAAAAGCGGATCAAATTATTCTCTTCTCCCCAAACTCTATGTTCAATAGCTACGTATCTAACGTACTACCTGAACTCGGTGAAGAAAATATGCAGCAAGTTACATTCCAAGAGTATTTAAATCATAGACTAAGTAAGTCATTTGATGTTGAAGACCCTTATGAGCAATTGGAATATATGTTAACTGAAACGAATAGCGCAAATTACAAAATTAGAAATATGAGCATCCGATTTAAAGCATCCACTCAATTTTTCGAAATGATTAGAGCGTACAGACAATCTCTTGAAACTTCAGGCATGCTATTTAGAGGAATGAAATTTAGAGGAAAACTGATTGCCTCTGCTAAAGAAATTACAGAGCAATTTTACAATACTGACTCCTCCCTCCGCTTCCATAGTCGAATTGAGAAGTTAACGAATTGGCTAAATAAACAAATAGATGCACTTGAAAAAGCAGAACTGAAAAAGCCTTGGGTAGAAGAAGAAATTGAATTACTTAGTAAAGATGAATATCAAAAGGCTTATAAATACTTGCAGAAAAAAGGCGAGTTTGACGACAACTCTTTTAATGACTATGAGAAAGAAACGAAAGTCCTAGGACGTATGATTGTCCGCAAAAAATTGAAGCCGCTTCGTAAAGGCGTTCAAACACTGCGCTTCATCAATTTCACAGGAATCTATAAACAACTCTTCACAGACGCATCATGGGTTACTGGAGAAAAACCGAAAGAATGGGATGACATTTGCTCTCTAACGGTGAACATGCTTGATGAAGGAAAGCTATATTACGAGGATGCGACTCCATTTTTACTTTTAAAAGAATTAATTGAAGGCTTCCAAACAAATAGATCGATTAAACATGTACTCGTAGATGAAGCACAAGATTACTCTCCGTTCCAGTTCGAGTTTTTAAAACGTCTCTTCCCTGCCGCAAGAATGACGGTACTCGGAGACTTTAACCAAGCGATATTTGCCCATGCGAGTGAGGCAGTGAATTTCAATACACTTACTAGCTTATACGGACCAGATGAAACGAACGGTATTAACTTAACTCGTAGCTACCGCTCAACAAAACCGATTATTGAATTTACACGTGCTCTCGTACCGGAAGGGAAGAACATTCACGCCTTTGAACGCGACGGCGAGAAACCTACAGTAACGAAAGTAGCTGATTACAGCGAACTGCACGAGCATATTACTGCTAAAGTTGCTGCACTACAAACAGAGCAACACAATACGATCGCAATCATCTGTAAATCCGCAGCTGAAAGCGCCGCTGCCTATGAGGAACTTAGTAGCATTGAAGATATTAAACTTGTGAAGAGCACCTCTGCTGAATACGAACAAGGCGTTGTTATTATCCCTGCTTATTTAGCGAAAGGCATTGAATTTGATGCCGTTATTATTTACGATGCTTCTAAAGATGTGTACAGCGATGAGAGCGTTCGTAGATTGTTCTACACTGCTTGTACGCGAGCGATGCATGAATTGCACCTTTATAGCGTTGGCGAGGTTAGTCCTTTTGTGCTTGGGGCTGATTCGGATAGTTTTGAGCTTATAACAAAAACACCTTGATGATTATCAAGGTGTTTTTCTCATTCTAAAAGGAATATCTTTACGTCGATATACACTTAACACAATTCCCATTATAAATGCATGAAACAGAGTTGGTATCAATCCGTAGCTAATAAAAGGTAATGATATAGAAACACGTGGTAATATCCCGAGGGTCATGCCAACGTTACAAATAAAATGGATTACAAAAAGAGTCACTCCGCCAACGAGAAGCAATTTACCATAACCATCATTTATTTTATAAGCTATGTTCATTATTCTTACTGCAAAAAGAGAAAGAATCACGACAAGAACTAGCGCAAGTACATATCCATAATAGTAAGTCAAACTTGCAAATACAAAATCAGTATGGGCAGCACGGATAGACTTTATATTTCCATATGTACCAAACCAACCTGCTGAAGACATTGCCTCTTGTAAACGTAAATCCCATTGATCATGCGCTGGATTTATAAATCCTAAAATTCTAGCTATCCGGTATTCTTTTACCGCAGACCAGGAAAATAGATCCCTAACAATAAAGGGTAAAATTGGTAAAATTGTAATGAGCCATGCCGTGTTCTTTCCTAACTTACTCCACCAAAGCATAACGAATACCATCGTAATGTAGATGAAAATTGGTAAAAGAATTGATGCAGTTGAAAATAGATATAAAGAAAATACGTATAATATGAGAAGATGCATAAACTTTAACCTACTATTATTGAAAAAAGAAGCCCAAGCTAGAAAGAAGAATGGCATCGTCATTAAACAGTCAATTTTGATGGGGCCAATTTTTATTATTGCTTCCCCAATCACGTAATCAGTCGGAAAACATTTTATCATTAACAAGATAAGTACGCCAATTGTATAAAACAGCCACCCAAGTTTCTCTAATCTCCGATAATCAAGTAGCATCATGCCCATAGCTGTTACAACACCGAGAATAACAAATATCACCTTATTCATGAATAAGTCAGCATGTCCAAAAGTTATAATCGGCAAAAACCCTAGCCCCATCGCAGCCACTAATAAACCAATTAAAAACCAATCAACCTTTGGCTTATACAGTTTGTTAAGTTCTTCGCCAAGTTTGACCGGGCTTCCCATTTGTTCAACAGCCTTATCTTCAGCAACTTCCTCACTTAATCCTTTATACATCCACATATTCTTCGCCTGTTTTAAGTGAAAGTCTAGTTCCATCGCCACCAAATCCTTCGCTTCTTTTGATTTAATATGGTTCGTAACTTCTTTTAAAAAACGCTCCCCTTTTTTGTTCAATTCCGCCTCACTCCTGTACTAATCCTTTTAATATAAATCGTGCCTTCGTAGCATTCTTCTCTGCCTTTCGCAGCATCTTGTTTCCTTTATCATTTAATTGATAATATTTAGCTCCCGCATGATCCCAGCTAGATTGGATAAAGCGATTCTGTTCTAGACGATGCAATAAAGTGTATAGAGATCCTTCATCACCTTCGAATTTTTGAATTCCTCTCCCCCGCAGTAACTGCATCAATTCATAACCTGTTTTTTCATTCATAAGAAGTTGCAACACCGCTAAAAGGATATCTTCTTCCTTTTCGGACGATTGATTGATTTTTTCACGTACCCGCTTTCGATGTTGATCAGAAAAACTCAAATGTTTAAACGTTGTATTCTCCATTGATTTTCGCAAGCCTTTTAATCGATCTTCCATTTGATTATCCCTCCAATCCTTTCTTCAATAGTTCCTTGGCTTTTTTCAGTCTCGTTTTTATCGTGTTTTCTTTCACGTCTATTACAATAGCAATCTCTTTAATTGATAATTCTTCATAATAAAATAGATAAATGACCTCTCGATATTTTATCGGTAAATTCATTACTGCAGAAGCGAGCTCACGGTCCTCCGCATTTTGAATGACAGTTTGTTCCACACTTTCTTTTTGACTCTCCATATACGTAAAGTCATCCTCTGTAACGATAACTTTTTTGTTATACCAACTTTTTAAATAGTCCTTACAATGATTAATAGCAATTCTCCATAACCATGTTTTTAAATTCGAATTTCCTTTATATGTATGAAGAGATTTATAGCATTTCACAAATATATCTTGCGTTAAATCCTCCGCAACCTCTTTATTATTCACATATGAATACACAAGCTGCAGGACTTCTTGTCCATACTTGTTCATTATTTCATCGATAAGGAGTTCCTTATCTTCTATTTCAAACGCTTCTACCGTTAATTCATCCACACCATTTCCTCCTTCCCATATATTAGACGACGCACCGTATGGAAAAGTTTTATAAATGTATAAAAAAATACGATTGGCAATCATATTTTTTATAAAGCACTTCCTCAGTAAATTACATATAATAAACCGAATAGTCGTTACAATGCGTTCACCTAAAGAGCGTCTTTCTCCCAAGGCGCTCTTTAAGTTTACAATAAGGATTTTGTCTTAGTTTTATATCATCAAGATTCCCCTCATCGCTAAATTAAAAAGAGAACCGATTTAATTGAGTCCTCCTTCTTTCTAACGCTCACTTAAAGAATCTAATATATCATGGCCATACAAAGATGAATCGAAAATATCAAAACTAATATATTCTTCATACAAGTGTAGTATTTAAACTTCTATACATAACGCAATTGCATGAAAACCTTAACTTGTAGGAAACTCATAAACAGGTTATATATGATAAACCAAAATTTACACAACCACCATTTAAAACTAGGGCTTTTCATCCATATGTCTTGTTCCCTATTTTAAAACATAATACAATGAATACGTAACTTAATAAGCTATAACTAGTAGGTGTGGCAATCATCTCTTCCATTTTGAAAAAAAGGGGGAGGTGATAATATGATCGCGATGTTTGTAATTAAATTAGTGTATGGTATCCTAACCGGAGCTGGCGTTGTCATCGGTAGAAGATACGTCGGTCCATGGCTAATTTCTGTATACAAAAAAGCGAGAACCACCCTGCTTCGTGGAAAAGGTAAGGGCGGTTCTCGGCTAAAACGTTAATGTAATTGTCTTATAACCGCACCTACTACCACCACAATAGCAAGTTAGGTTACAAAGGCAGAAGTTTCTCAGGCTTCTGTCTTTTTTATTTTATGCAAAATTCACACTAAATACTCTATCATCATTGTAACACATTTTATTTATTTTTAGTCAAGAGAAAAAACCACCTAAAGGCTCCCCTTCAGGTGGTTCTCTATTTTATGCTAACGCAGCTGCCTGTTCTTGTTGATCTACAGGAATTACAGCGTCTGTTAATGCTTTTTCTAGTTCAGCTGTATATTTCATTTGTTCTTCTTTGCTCCAGCCTAGTTTCGCAGCCATGTAGTTGATTACTGCTTCTTTCCACTCGTATACCCAGTGGATGTTGAAGAATACAGCGCCTCTGCGGCGTACGAAGAAGTCAACCGGTTTTGCTGTCATTTCGTAATCCATTGCGTATACAAGCGGGATTAGAACGTCTAGCGGCATGTTGTATTCTTTCGCTTCGTCTTTATGTTTTTTCGCTAAGTCGAATAGTACGTCAACGTTAGATCCATAGAATTTCGCGAATTCTTCTGCTTGTGCTGTCGTTAAACCGTATTTCGTACCTTCGCCTGCTTTTTTCGCAACGAATGCTGGGAATCCGTGTGAACCACTTACATGTCCACCAGAGATTGGCATATGTTTCGTGTCGCTCTTCGGATATGCACTATGACCTTCTTTTTGTAATAGATTCGTTACGTAGTCTACTACCATTTCAGCCATTTTACGGTATCCAGTTAATTTACCACCTGCGATTGTAATTAAACCAGATTCAGAAGTCCAAATTTCATCTTTACGAGAAATCTCAGATGCACTCTTACCTTCTTCATAAATTAACGGACGAACACCAGCCCAGCTTGATTCAATGTCTTTCTCTGTAATTTTCACGCTTGGGAACATGTAGTTAATCGCATTAATGATGTATGTGCGATCTTCTGTTGTCATTTGTGGTACAGCTGCGTCTTTATCATAGAACGTATCTGTTGTACCTACGTATGTTTTTCCTCCGCGAGGAATCGCGAACACCATACGTTTATCTGGTGTATCGAAGTAAATCGCTTGCCCGAGTGGGAAACGTTTTTGATCAATTACTAAGTGAACACCTTTTGATAACTGAAGTACTTTTCCTTTTTTCGAGTTATCTTTTTCACGAAGTGTATCTACCCAAGGACCAGCTGCGTTTACAATTTTCTTACCGTAAACTTCATATACTTCACCGTCTAGTAAATCGATTACACGTACACCGCATACTTTTCCATCTTTATATAAGAAACTGTCTACTTTTGCGTAGTTAACAGCTTTCGCGCCATGCTCAATTGCTTCTTTCATTACTTCAATTGTAAGACGCGCATCGTCTGTACGATATTCTACGTAGTAACCGCCGCCTTTTAATCCTTCTTTTTTCACAAGAGGCTCTTTGTTTAATGTTTCTTCACGGTTAAACATTTTTCTGCGCTCGCTTCGCTTTACACCTGCTAAGAAGTCGTATACACGAAGACCAATTGATGTACTAAATGATCCGAACGTACCGCCTGTATGGAACGGAAGTAACATCCACTCTGGTGTTGTTACATGGGGACCGTTCTCATATACGATCGCACGCTCTTTACCCACCTCTGCTACCATTTTCACTTCAAGTTGTTTTAAATAACGTAGACCACCGTGTACAAGCTTCGTTGAACGACTTGATGTACCTGCTGCAAAGTCCTGCATTTCAAACACAATTGTTGATAACCCGCGTGTTGCTCCATCTAATGCAATACCAGAACCAGTAATACCTCCACCAATTACGATCACATCTAACTCTTGTTTATTTACTCCGTTTAATACGTCTTTACGTTGTTTACTTGAAAATTTCATGGTAATTCCTCCCTTTGATAACGAAAAAAGAGACCACAAACTCCGCTATAGATTTCGCCTCTATAGCGCGTTGTGGTCTCTCCAAATCTCCTACCGAATTATTAACTTGTCACCATTATAACACTGTTTATGATTATTTGAAAGCTTTTGTTGCTTCAATTGCTTTTTTCCATCCAGCATATAGCTCTTCGCTTGTTTCCGCTTCCATCGTTGGTTCAAAGCGTTTGTCCATATGCCACTGTGATTTAATTTCATCTTGGTTTTTCCAATATCCAACCGCAAGACCAGCTAAGTATGCTGCACCTAAAGCTGTCGTTTCGTTGATCACTGGACGCTCTACAGGAACATCTAAAATATCACTTTGGAACTTCATTAAGAAGTTATTTTTAACCGCTCCGCCATCAACGCGTAATGTTTTCAGTTCAATACCTGAATCTGCTTCCATTGCGCATAATACATCTTTCGTTTGGTAAGCTAAAGATTCTAGCGTTGCACGAATGAAATGCTCTTTCGTCGTACCGCGTGTTACACCAAACATAGCGCCGCGTACTTCACTATCCCAATAAGGTGTTCCTAGTCCAACGAATGCTGGTACAACGTATACACCGTCAGTTGATTCAACGCGAGAGGCATATACTTCACTCTCACTTGCATCTTTAAACATGCGCATTCCGTCACGTAACCACTGAATCGCAGAACCTGCTACGAAAATACTTCCTTCTAATGCGTAGTTCACTTTACCATCTATTCCCCATGCAATTGTTGTTAATAGACCGTGCTCAGAAGCTACTGCTTTTTCACCTGTGTTCATTAACATAAAGCAACCAGTTCCGTAAGTGTTCTTCGCCATACCTTCACCGAAACAAGCTTGTCCAAATAAAGCTGCTTGTTGGTCACCAGCTACACCTGCAATCGGTACATTTTGACCGAAGAAGTGGTAATCAATTGTTTCTCCATATATTTCAGATGATGGACGTACTTCTGGAAGCATACTCTTTGGTACTGTTAACATGTCTAGAAGCTCATCATCCCACTGTAAGTCGTGAATGTTAAACATTAACGTACGTGATGCGTTTGAGTAATCTGTTACGTGTGCTTTACCACCAGATAGTTTCCATACAAGCCATGAATCAATTGTTCCGAATAATAGATCCCCGTTTTCTGCTTTCTCTCTTGCACCTTCAACGTTATCTAAAATCCACTTTACTTTCGTTCCAGAGAAGTATGCATCAATTAAAAGACCTGTTTTTTCGCGAACCATTTCGCTATAACCTTTTTCTTTTAACTCATCACAAATTTCAGCTGTTTGGCGAGATTGCCATACGATTGCGTTGTAAATTGGTTTACTAGTTGTTTTATCCCATACAACCGTTGTTTCACGTTGGTTCGTAATACCGATACCAGCGATTTGTTCTGGTTTTACATCTGCTTCGCTTAAGCAAGTTGCGATAACTGCTAAAATAGATCCCCAAATTTCTTGCGCATTATGCTCTACCCAGCCTGGCTTTGGAAAATGTTGTGTAAACTCTTTTTGAGCTGAATGAACAATTTCACCTTTTTTATTGAATAAAATTGCACGTGAGCTTGTTGTTCCTTGGTCTAATGAAAGAATATATTTTTTCATATCGGTTTCCCCCTTATGCTACTTTTCTACTATTTGTATTGCTTCCGCTTTTTTTACTTGTCATATAAGAGATTGCTAGTACAATCACAGTTGCGATAATCACATAAATAAGTGCTGAATTTTGTTTTCCTTCAAATACAACTTGATGGAATAAACCTGCAAGTGATCCACCTAAAATTGGACCTACTACTGGAATCCATGCATACTTCCAGTTTGAACCGCCTTTTCCTGCAATCGGAAGGAAGAAGTGTGCGATACGCGGACCTAAATCACGTGCTGGGTTAATTGCGTATCCTGTTGTCCCACCTAATGATAAACCAATACTTACAATTAAGAAACCTACGATAAATGGATTTAATCCATCTGCAAATTTATTTGCACCAATTGCTAATATACCAAATACTAAAACGAATGTTCCAATCATTTCACTTAAAAGGTTTGCAAATGTGTTCGGAATTGCTGGACCTGTTGCAAATACACCTAACTTTGTTCCTGGATCTTCTGTTTCTTTCCAGTGTGGTAAGTAATGTAAATATACGATAACTGCCCCGATAATTGCCCCAATCATTTGTGCTACGATATAACCTGGTACGTCACTCCATGGGAACGCTCCCTTAAATGCTAGTCCTATCGTTAAAGCTGGATTCAAATGTGCCCCACTAATTGATCCAACCGCATACGCTGCAACCGCTACTGCTAAGCCCCAGCCCATTGTAATAACAATCCAACCTGAATCTTTCGCAAACGATTTCTTTAAACTTACACCAGCACAAACGCCGCCACCAAGTACGATTAACAACGCAGTCCCTATTAACTCTCCTAAAAATGCTGACATAGTATCCCTCCACAATCAATTTAAACGCTTCCAAATGTGATAGAGGTAAAATGAATGGCCATTCGTTTTTGTCAAAAGAAAAAGACCCACAGCTTTGCACGCTTCTATATAAATTTATATAGAAACAATGAAATGTGGATCTCTTCTTTTCTCCGTCACGTTTATTAACTTGTCTATAATGTTAACCTCTTATGAAAGCGGTGTCAACAGAATTTTTTCACATTTTCGTCACTTTTTTTGGTAATGTTTCCATAGTTCGCGTTTTGACGTCGTAATCGCTGTCGCACCAGTGTTTAAAGCTCTTTCCACATCTTCTACAGTACGAATAAAACCACCTGCTAAAATCGGTACACCAGTACGCTCTTTCACTTCAGCGATAATATCCGTCATTGCTCCTGGAAGCACCTCAATATAATCCGGTTTTGTCTTATCTAAAAGATTGCAGCTCTTCTCCATCGCACTCGAATCGATTAAAAAGATGCGTTGTATTGCCACAACACCTTTTTGCTTCGCCTTCATAATAACGCTCGCCTTTGTCGAAAGTAACCCGTACGGTCTAAACTCCTGACATAAATATTCCGTCGCATGCCCATCACTCTGCAAGCCATGAATTAAATCCACATGTAAAAACACCTTTTTACAATATTGCTTCGCAAGTGATATAACACTCTTCAATTGGCCGACATGAATATCTAAAATAACGATATATTCATACGAACTATGTAATAGCTTTTCCAAATCTTTAATTTGCCTCACTGCCGGCAAAATTTTCTGTTCATGAAATTCCATTCTAAATGTCCCCTTCTTTATGTCATCCTATCCTTTATAGTACACAATTTAAGTGAAAAGAACAGCCAGTGTTGGGGATTTCTTTCAAATCTTTCCTCTATTTATATATTTTCTTCAACTTATCGGAACCTATACCACCTATAATCATGAATACAAGGGGCAAAAGATTCATTACATATGGCGCATCTGCTACAATTGTAATACTTGCTCCAGCAAACTTATTTAGCATCCATACAACGATTTTTGCAATAAACAAAAATACTCCTATCATAAATAGACTATCAAAAAACACCTTCCATTTTGGATACGCCAATTGCTTACTATCTTTAATTATTTTCTGCGTCAATTCTTCATCACTCCTTAGCAGTTCATCAATTGTAATACCGAACAGATCGCTTAAATGAATAATAATTTCAATGCTCGGATAGTTCTTTCCCGTCTCCCATTTCGAAACAGATTGCCTACTTACATGAATTTTTTCAGCCAAATCATTTTGCGACCAATTTCTTTTTTCCCTTTCTTCTTTTAAACGCTCACTAAAAATCATACTGTGTTTATCACCTCTCTATGCCCATTATGTTCAAATAAATGATGAAGAGTAAAGCTAGTTATCGTTGCATTTCCTGCGCAACTTATGCGTTACAGCTTATAATAGCGCTATTTAATATGGATCTTCCCTATACTATGCTCCAATAATAATTTCCCGAACAATAATACAAGGGACGGATACTAATAAAGTGAAACTTTAATCAGCCCTCACTAATCGGGCTTTTACGGACAGCCCGCGCCCCACCTAACTTCTTTGATTCCGCTGAATTTTGAGGTGGGTCTTACTGCCCGGCAAATAGCGGGATAAAGACTAGATTAGGCATAAAAAATACGCCATCCCTTCTTATCAGTCTCCAGAAAGAATAACGCAAATTTTCATTTTTACTCATCATTTTTCGGACTATATGAAAACCCCGGATATTTCACAACAGGCCTCTTCTCCTTACGCAGGGAATCCATTACTTGCGGGCCAACATGTATATTACTCTCCACTATTTCTTTAGGAGTCAGTGCCATCCATTGATTTAACGATACATCTTCAAAACGATTACTTCTGAACATCTCTAAAAACCATAATGTTTCGGTACCTGTATTTTGAATATAATGCCCCGTCGCAAACGGTACATATCCGACATCGCCAGCTCTATAATCAAATGTACGAGCGGTACCATTTCCAAGAAACACAGTCATTCTCGCTTCCCCTGTCAAATAATATTGCCATTCATCATTATTCGGGTGCCAATGAAGTTCTCTCATTCCACCAGGCTCAACCTCAACGAGCGCTGCTGCGATTGTTTTGGAAATAGGGAAATTTGTAGAATCTACAATTCGAACGCTACCACCAGGTGTCTTAATCGGCTTTTGTTTTAACAATTCATGTTTAAATGTTAAAGGAACTTCTCCTTTCGGCGATTGAATTTCCTGACTTTCAAGCGAACCTGGCACCTCTCCTTGATAAATATAAACTTGATCTGAAGGGATAGAACGAAAAGCACTCTCAGGCACTCCGAAATTAGCCGACAACACTTCTTTTGGCGTATGCGCAAACCAATCGGAAATAGCTAAAGTAGATAAATCAGAAAAATGCCCATCATCGAAAACGAGTAGAAATTCACAATGTTCCAATCCTTGAATGGAATGCGGAATACCAGGCGGAAAATACCAAAGATCACCTGGTCCAACATCAGCAATAAAATTCCGTCCATTTTGATCAACAGCCGTTATGCGCGCCCGTCCTAAAAGCATATACGCCCATTCTGCCTCTTTATGCCAATGTAGTTCTCGTACTCCACCGGCCGTTAAACTCATATTTACTCCCGCAATCGTCGTCGAAACCGGTAGTTCCCGAGCAGTAATCTCCCGAGACCACCCGCCTTGTTTCAAAATCATAGAAGTGTCCGAGAATGAAAACTTCAAGTTAGGAACTAACCCTGCATCCGTTATAGGCGGAACAAGCATATTCGGATTTTGAATATCCCGCATAACATTACGAGGTCCAGAATCAATCGCACCTGCTCCGTCGCTGCGGATTGGTTGTGGCACATTCCCTCCCGCTTCATTAACAGTACGTTTCTTCATGATTACACTCCTTTTTCATCCGGTTATGAAGTAAAAAGCCTCCATCATAGTGTATGAATAGGGCTTTGGATGGTTACAGTTACATCATCTGCCTATCATTATCGTTTTGTTCATTTCTCAGCTTATAATAGTATGAACAGCGCCTGGAAAGATAATGAAGAAATTAAATTAAAACTATTAAAAAAACCTGTAAAATTTAGTGCAAACAAGTTAATATACTTAATTAGTAAATTTCCCTCGAATAATTTATTAAAATCTAACATCCGTATACTTCTTACATATTTATAATATTTCCACATGTACTGTTTTACAAATAATCACATATTCGATCAAAGGGATTTATGTAGTCTTTAAAAGGAAATTTACTAAACGAAAAGAAAATTTTAACAACAATGAAAAGAAGCTAACAATAAATTGTTAACTTCTCAACCGAAAGTAAAATACTATCTTTCCTTATCTTCTAATATCTAGGTTGTGATTGAATATTTGTAAGATGAACATCAAACATATCAATGATTTCAAGAAATCTATCAGCTTCACGGAAAACATGGTCTGCTAATAAGGGATGAATGATACTCTTTATTTTACATTGCTCAATTAAATCACGTGCTGTTTTCTTAAAATCCCGAAGAGATGCAACCGACACACGATTTTGATCTAAAAATTGATCTAAAAGAGGGGCTGTTTGGGATTGTGGTTTCATAGATTCTAAGTCAATTGCTTGATACATCAATTCATCAAAATCATTGCTAAAATTCCGCGCTGTATCTACAAGCTTTCTTTCCGATGGATCAAGAAGATGGCCAATAAATTTAGCATGGTCTGCCATAATCCGTAAAAAGAAAACATTTTCTTTAATAATAGCATCAGGAAGCGCATCTAATTTACCTTCATTTAATTGTATTAAACGTTTTCTAAAATAATCAGCTTCCCTACTTGTATGGTCAACTAAAAGTGGAAAGTTATTTTGTCCTGGCAATTTACATGTGAGAATTAATCCTAAAATTTTTCTTTTAAATCCCCAAATATTAGTTGCGGCTTGTTGTACTTCTGCATTAAATCTTTTTATTTGCTCAGGATCTGTTTCATTTGTATAGGAATGCGCTATTTGTTCAATATGTTCAAACAATCGATAAAATTGATTCGCCTCTTCGATTAGTTGAGTATCCTCGCACCTAAATCCTAAACGAAGAAAAAAAGAATGCTCCTTCATGATTCTAGACCAAAAACGAATTTCATTTAATGAACGCTCAACAAACATTACAGATGTAACACCTGTATCCGGATGTAATGAAGTTTCATCCCTATGCATTGTTAATCCCCCCCAGTAAAATCCCCACTAGTTCCATTCTTATGAGTAAAAAAATATATAAATACCATCAATAAAAGTTTATGATGACTCTCTTATACATGTAAAATTAAACTAATATAACCTTAGCTTGATGAACATATACTGCTCCCGCAGAAGAAAAAAAGCTACCACCGAGATGTAAAATCCTACTAGGTGGTAACCTTTCAAAATTTCTATTAAAGCAATACCGAATCTTTATCACTTTCCTGATTACGTTTCTCACGCTCTTCTTCTAAACGCTTCATATATACTTCGCCTTCTTTTTCAATAAACTCATTATCCATATCTTGCTCTTTTTTCGAAGTATATAAAACCATGTAGCCACTTAGTACAATCCCGACAATTACAAGATACACCCACCATGGTAAAGTTTCCAAATCACTTCATTCCTTTCCTTAGACAAGCCTTATTAGTTTCACTCTATGAGGAAAGAAGTGGATTTATGCTTAAAATTTTTATTGTGGATGCTTCGCGAAAAATGCTTGTACATATTCCATAAACTCAATTGGTTCCTGACGAAACGGTGCGTGGTATCCTTTTTCAATAATATGAAACGTACTATTTGCAAATAGCCCATGATACAGTTCACCATTTTTCCAAGAAACGCTCTTATCGTGTCGTCCCCATATAATTAAAGTCGGCACCTTAATCTTATCGGCTTCCATCGCGATGCGGCGCTCTCTCATTTTCGTAAGCTGATCATAATGCTCTTTATCATCACGACTATTTTTCACTTCATTTTTATTATACTTCGTAATCTCGGTTACAGTTTGTAAGTCCGTCGATAGCGGTGGTACTTCATAACTTTCTTTTTGCTGGAAAGACTCTATCCCTGTAGCATCCGCCAAGATGAGATGCGTTACTGCATCCGGATATAAATACGCTAAATTGAGGGACATCTCTCCGCCCATCGAATGGCCAAGCACCGCAAACTGATCGTATCCGAGCTTCTTCATTAACTTATAATATAAATTCACTTGCACAGGAAACGAATACTGAAAATCAACTGGCTTAGAAGAACGCCCAAACCCTAAAATATCAACCGCAATAATCGTATGGTCTCGCGCTAGTTCTGGATAAATATCACTAAACCCATCAGAAGAACCACCAAACCCGTGAAACATAAGTAACGGAGGTTTCCCCTCACCAATTTGTTTAAAATAAATCGTTTGCCCATCAATTTGCGCCATACTCTCTTTCGTATTCAGCTTCATCATAACAGTATCTTTCACTTCTCCAACCTTCGCAATCGGCTTCTCAACGAAGTTACAAACAATTAACAAAACGAGCACAATACCGCTAATCATATAAAACTTAAACCGTTTCAAAGTTCCCGTCTCCTTTCTCTTGTTTCCATTTAAAGTTTTTACATTTTTTGGTTGTTTTATGTTCTCTTTTTAATTGTAACTGAGACAGTTACAATTATACTAAAAAAATATAACTCATTTCTATTACTAATGGTTATTATGTAACTATTATAGTTACACATTTAAAGTAAGTCAATTCTTTTCTCTGCATGGCCTGAAAATAGAAAAAGGGACTTCATGTTGAAGTCCCTTTCTTTGTTATTATAGTTGGCTTACTCCGCCGTCGCCTCTATTATCTGCTGGTGCTCCGCCTGTGTCGCCAATGTTCATGTAGTCTGGTCTTGCTGGTGCTCCTCCTGTGTCACCAATATTAACGTAGTCTGGTCTTGCTGGTGCTCCTCCTGTGTCACCAATATTAACGTAGTCTGGTCTTGCTGGTGCCCCTCCTGTGTCACCAATATTTACAGCTTGATTTGTAAAAGAACTATTGAACCCAATTGATAATACCCCTACTAATGCAGTCCCAACAATAGCCAAACGAAATTTCTTCATTATTTTAACGCTCCCTTTTCCAATATATTTTTTTGAGCCTTATTATTCATATAAAAATATTTACTTGCCTTAACATGATCATCAAATTCATAAAATTTCAGTGCTAAAATTTCAGTGTATTCTTGAATACAATCCCATAATCTTTCTCTCTCAAAATAAGAAATTCCTTCTAAAATTACATCTTCAATAATTGATACTGAAGATTTTCCATTGAGTTCTTTCAAAATTTTAAACCGATGTTGAAATTCTTTTTCCCCTAAATCAACACAAATATTTAAACCTTTTTCAACAATTGGATTCGCTAAGTTATATTGTCCTAATTTGTAATGTTCATGTGCTTCTACAAACAAGGCTTTAAAGTGTTCTGGGTAATTTTTGGTCACCTCAGATATATGACGAATCGCTAATTCTGAAAGATTTTGACTAGCATAAAGCCAAGCTAAATTATGCCGAACCATTAGCATATATTTTTTTTGATCTGCTTTTTGCAATACTTCCATAGCAGAATTAAAGTTCTCTTCCGCTAATTCATAGTGATCTATGTCTACACAACATAGTCCAAAAGCATTTTCACATAATCCTACTTTTATTTCATAGCCTGGATATTGTAAAAATGCTGTTTTTGCCCTATTCAAGTAATCTATTGCATGAACTTGGTCATATTTTTGATAATAGAAATTCCCCATCCGATAATTAAACTCCGCATGTTCTATCGGATCTGCAATATATTTCAATAACTTCTCAGCTTGCTCATACTGTTCTTTCGCTTCGTTATAATTTGAAATTAATGTGCAATGAAACCCTTTAAAAAAGTGATAATAATAAGCTAAAAAGCCCTCTGTTGGAATTTCGAAAGATTCCACTTTATCAAAACTATCTTCTCTAACCCCAATCCAATCAACTAATGCATCATATCTAAAATTCAACAACGCATGATAAAGCAATACATCCTGATCCACGTCCAAACCACTAATCTTACTTTCAATCTCCTCTTTCATTTCCGTAGCTTTCTCTATATTTTGCTGCAACATTACACGATACCAATCATCTAAAGAATGTTTCATTTGCTCCCGCGTTACTACATCTGCTCCCATACACTCGCATCCCCTTTTCTCCAAAATTACAAAATTAGGATTTTTATACAATTATCAAAATTGTATATTACCACTCCTTTTCTATGTATTGAAAAATAATTATCAGAAAATTAAATATTTTAATTGATTATACCAAACTTTTCCTTTTTAATAACTTGAGAAACAATTGTCAGAAAATTTAACAGGACAAATAAAAAGCAAGCAGTTCCAGCACTCCGCTAAAACTACTTGCTCTCCTACTTATTATCTCTATTTTTACTCTTTAATAAATTCCTTCGTACTTCTCACTGTATCAATTGGACGAACTAATTTTTCAATTTCTTCACGTTTTGGCTCTAGGAATGGAGGTAAAGATAATTTTTCGCCAAGTGTTTCGTATGGCTCATCTCCCATAAACCCTGGGCCATCTGTTGCAAATTCAAATAAAATTTGTGGTGCAACTCTTGCGTATAATGATTCGAAGAAGTGACGGTTTACATATCCAGATGAAGGAAGTCCTACGCTACTGATTCTCTCAATCCATTCTTCTAATACAGCGCGATCTTCTACGCGGAATGCCGCATGGTGCACTGTACCAAAACCTTGTTGTGCTTCAGGAAGAACTGTATTATGTTCTACAATAACAGATGCACCGTTTCCGCCTTTGTTCACTTCAAATAAATAGAATTCCCCTTCTTGCGCAACCTCTTTAAATAATAGAACTTTTTCTAACACTTCTTTGAAGAAGCTAAAGTTTGCAATACGGATAAATACAGGTCCTAAACCAGTAATTGCGTATTCTAATGGTACTGGCCCGTTTTGCCATGGTGTACCTGATTCGATTCCTTTATCAAGTTCATCTGAGATTAATTGATAGTGTTGGTCATCAAAGTCAACGAAAGAAAGAGTTTTCTTACCAAATTGCTCTTTAATTCCTGTATGTTCTACTTCAAGACGGTCAAAGCGTTTCACCCAATACTCTAATGCTGCATCAGTCGGAACACGGAATGAAGTTTTTGAAATTTCATTTGTACCGTGTACTCCTTTCGGAACACCTGGGAAATCAAAGAATGTCATATCTGTTCCTGCACTACCTTTATCATCTGCAAAGAATAAATGATACGTTTGAATATCATCTTGGTTTACTGTTTTCTTAACTAAACGCATTCCTAAAACGTGAGTGAAAAACTCATAGTTCTTTTCTGCACTACTTGTAATCGCTGTAACGTGGTGAATTCCTTTTAATTGGTTCATTAGTATATTCCTCCAATGTTTTTTAATTTATATTTTCTCTCCTATTACTTCTCTTCAATAGGTGCTAAATTCGCTTCAATCTCTGCACGCTGATCTTCTAAGAACGGTGGTAAATCAAGTTTTTCTCCTAAATGTTCCACATCTCCATCAACTGTAAACCCTGGTCCATCTGTCGCAATTTCAAATAGGATTCCGTTTGATTCACGGAAATATAAGCTTTTAAAGTAGAAACGGTCAATGATTCCTGAAGAATGGAAGCCTCTTTGTTTCACTTGTTCTTCCCAATAGGCAAGCTCTGCATCGTTTTTCACACGAATTGCTAAATGGTGGATGCTACCGCGGCCGGGCTTTTCAGTAGGACCATCTAAATATTTCACAACGATTTCTCCGAAGGCTTCTCCTTTAATAGACTGGAAAATCGCTTCTTCGTCACTTCGGCTAACTTCTGTATAACCAAATATATCTGTTAATGTACTCCCCAGTTTATCAAGTCTACGCACTGTCATTTCCACTGAACCCATTCCTTGAATTTGATGCTGTGCAGGAACTTCTGATTTCTCCCACGTTTCCCAGTGCTCCACTTTTTCTCCGTTTGAAACGAGTAGTACTAAGCGAAGACCTTCCGCATCCTCAAATTGCAAAGCAGGACGATTTGCATATGTTGTCATCTCACTATGTTTCACATCAAATTTCTCAAATCGTTCTTTCCAATAATGTAAGCTTTCCTCTGAAGGAACGAGTAATCCAATTCGAGTAATCGCATTTGTACCGCGATATGTTCTTCCTACTAAAGGAATTTCAAAAAATGATAACTCTGTACCCGGACTTCCTGTTTTATCTCCGTAAAATAAATGGTACATTGACGGATCATCTTGGTTCACTGTCATTTTCACACGACGTAATCCAAGCACATTTTTATAAAAGTGATTATTTTCATTTGCATTTTTCGTAACCATTGAAATGTGATGATGCCCTTTAATTTTATACATTTTTAATTCCTCCGCTTCGTTTTACTAGTCAAGTGATGATAAAAAAATAATATGCTTTTTAGCTGTTCAATTTATTCTCATTATGTTTTTGTAAATTCATCTTAGTTTTTACTGTATAAGTTACTTTGTTTTTTAATCGAAAACAACTGAGTGTATGTTTTTCATATGACTCAATCGCTTTCGTTACTATCACTTTACACCTCAAGTGATTGAAAAGCAAGTAAAAAATCTCGAATTCAAGATTTTTTGTTAAATAACATTTAGGGTGTAAAATCATTAATTTCTGGATAGCGTCACATCACTATCAAGCTAAAAGACTCAAAGTTCTCCATGCCCATCAAGCTAACAAGAATATACTACCCCAAAACGATAAAAATGAACTTCGTTGCTATAAAAGACAACTTTTTTGTTCCGAGGGAATTATAGAATTTTATATCTTTACAATTATTTATGGGGAGTTAATTCATTTTTTTCAAGAATAAGTAATTTCTTAAATAAAAGTTCACGTACCTCTCCCTTATGATAATTAATTTTTGTTGATTGATAAGAAATTTAATGAATGATTATTCGAATATGCTTTCGTAAATGTTAAATGTAGTTTTTGGATAATGTTTGGTCAAGTTGATACTAATACCCTCGATAAACGAAAGAAAATTAAGAGTGTTCCGAGAAAAAGTAATTAAAAAACGCTCATTTACAGAAGAACATTATTCAAGTGAAGCCCTCTATAATTCAATTACAACTCCTTGAAAGTTTATGATACTATCCTGATCACACTTTTTATATTTAATGTTTTAAGGAAAAAAGCTATACTATAAGCGAAACTAAAAATCAGAAAGGAAATACCATAACATGGAAAATTATATGCTATTTATCCTTACAGCACTCCTTATTATAATGATGCCTGGTCCCGGTTTTGCTTTAGTTACAAAAAACACTATCTCTCATGGTAGAAATGGTGGTATAAAGACCGTCTTAGGAACGGTATCTGGAATGATGATTCATACAATAATGGCTACACTAGGACTCTCTGCTATCTTAATGAAATTTGCTATGCTATTTACATTAATAAAATATGCTGGGGCATTTTATTTAATTTATTTAGCTGTAAAGTCAATTAAAAGTGCCTTTTCTAAAAAAGAAGATATGTCAGGTTCAGTGGAAATAAACTCTAAGGATATTGGAACGGTTAAAAGTTTTAGACAAGGATTTACCACGGCAATCTTAAACCCAAAAACGGCTGTATTTTTCCTTAGTTTTCTACCCCAATTTATTGTGAGTAATCAAAGTCATTTCTTCCAATTTCTTTTGTTGGGATTCACATTTACGACTTTGACAGCAATATGGTATTTACTTTATATCTCTCTAATACGTCAATTAAGAACTTTTTTAAGAAAAGAAAAGGTGAACCGTACAATAGAGGGTATTACTGGCACAGTATTATTAGTATTTGGAGTTAGGCTATTTTTCCAAAAATAAATATGTAATAGAGAGAGTTTAAAACTTTCGGTTTTTCCAATAAATGAATCAATATAAAAAGTATGGCTTTCAAACAGTAAAAAAGTGAACAAACGGGTGTGTTTGTGGAATAAGCTTCAATAAAATAACCAAACTTTTTATAAAGAAGTGAATCGATTATATTAAAATTGATATAAAGGCGTTATCCTTTCCTATGATTTCTCAGAAAGAATAACGCCTTGCTCTTTTTAGAGGGTATTTTGTCTAGTTAGCTTGATAGCGATGTGGTTCTATCCCTTATAAAGTGAAACTTTAATCAGTGGGGGTTTTGTTCATCCCCCACTGATTATTAGCCCACACCAATCGGGCTTTTACGGACAGTTGATCCCCCACCTAACTTCTTTGCTTCCGCTGAATTTTGAGGTCGGGGTCTTACTGCCCGTTAATGCGGGATAAATGTTACAAAAACATTTATAATAGCTCTAACTTGCACAATGCTTCCCGTTAATATAATACGCTGATTCTGTGAAAACCGTAAATACGACCTCTACTTCTGGAAGTCCAAAATCCATTACATATGTAGTAATGGCCTTGGCAAATCGATCACGAATTTCCTGTCCACGCTCGAACCATTTCACTTCAATAAGAGGAAACGCTTCTATTTCTTCTCCATTGAATACAAACGTAGAACTTGGTAGTTCCAACGTAAAATTATCCGTACCACACTCACAAATCTCTGCGAGCTCTTCTACTAATGGCTTGCTTATGTGTTTTAATTGTTCAGTAGTAATTCCACGAAACACAATATGCGGCATGTAAATCCCTCCTTTAGATAGTTTTATATTTGCCCACATCATAGCACAATTCTCCCACCTTTTAACAAAAATAGATGCTAAACAAGTTTCAACTCTTATTTTTAGGCCTGTTATACAGGCTGAAGCGATTCTAAGTATCTGCCATATTAAAGTTGATATGCTCCCATTCTAGTGGTGGGATATGTTTTAATCGTTCTTCGTTAACCCCATGCGTACTTCTTAACTATTTCATTTAATTTTTAATAAAGAAAACAGCCTCACTAAGCTTTTAAAACTTAATGAGGCCACTTTATTCACACTTTTAATTATGGAACGTCGGTTTATAGAACGAACGATTATCAAGTGCGAAGACACGCTCTGTGTATTCGCCTGGTTTTGTGCGTCCTAATGCGCGGTCCATCATGTTCATTTTTGCATCTAAGTTATCGATATAATGCAGAATTTCTGCTTCTTTTACTAATGGTGGTTTTGGGCTACCCCATTCTGCTTTTCCGTGGTGAGAAAGGACGATGTGTTGAAGAATTAATACTTCTTCTGCATCGATTTGCAATTCGTCTGCTGCTTTACCGATTTCGTTCACCATGATAGAAATGTGGCCTAGTAAGTTTCCTTCTAACGTATACGTTGTAGAAATTGGGCCAGATAGTTCAATTACTTTACCAAGGTCATGTAAAATAACGCCTGCATATAGTAAGTCTTTATCTAATGATGGGTATAGATTTGAAATAGCTTTCGCTAAATCTAGCATCGATACGACGTGATAAGCTAGTCCAGATACGAACTCGTGATGGTTCTTTGTCGCTGCTGGATATTCTAAAAATTCGTTTTGATGCTTATTTAACAAATGTCTTGTTAGACGTTGAATGTTCGGATTTCTCATTTCAAATATGTATTGTGTAATTTTCTCAACCATATCTTCTTTTTTCACTGGTGCTTTTTCAACGAAATCCGAGATGTCTGTTACTTCATTTTCATTCGCAACACGGATTTGTTTCACACGTAATTGAATACGGCCTTTGTAATTTAAAATATCACCAGCTACTTTAACGATTGTTTCTGCTACATATTGTTTCTCAACTTCTGGTGATACGTCCCATAGCTTCGCTTCAATATCTCCACTTGGATCTTGTAAGATTACTGTTAAAAATGGCTTTCCATTACTTGCTAGACCTTTTGTCGCTGTTTTAATTAACAAGAAAACATCGACTTGTTCACCAACTTCATACTCTGCAATTTTCTTTTTCATTCGAATTCCTCCACCAAATCAGTTACTTTTAGTATAGCACACTACAACTCATTTTCTTTACGCATATGTGTTAATTTTATAATCTGTTTTTCTGTAAAATACGCAAGTAAATGCGCATGACATGTAAAGAATATGACTTGTCTATCCTTTGCAATTTCCTTTATTAGTTCAATCGTTCGATTCGTCCTTACCGCATCAAAGTGCACGAAACTATCATCAATAATAAATGGATAATCGTGTTCAAATGTTTTCGCAAGTGCAAATCTCAGCGCTAAATATAACTGCTCCGCTGTCGCTTGGCTTAGTTCATGACTGTAAAAACGCATACCGTCGTTACGCTCAACTATGAACGGCTCTGACTCTGACGGTGAAAAGATTTTACTATAGCGTCCGCCCGTTAAATACACAAAGTACTCTTCTGATTTTTGTAAAATACGTGGCAGATGCACTTCATGATAATATTGCTTCGTTTTCGTTAACACCGTTTTTGCGGCCGCATAAGCAGCCCATTTCTTCACTTGTTCACGCAATTGCGCTTTTTTCATTTCACATTCATGCATTAAATCGCCGTACGTACTACCTTCTTCTAAATTCACAATTTCCATACGATGTTTCGCAATGCGCTCTGTCAGTTCTTTCTCTTGCGCCAGACAGTTTTGCACGACTGTCATTTCTCTCTTTAATTTCTCTTCATAACCGTCAGCTTCGTAATGTTCAGCTAATGATAAACTCTTTAAACGCTGTTCTAACAGATCAATTTGCGGTAATAAACGCACTACTTGTTTCTCAGCATCTTCACGTTTTCCCGCTAGTTTACCTGCTTCTAAAAACATCTCTTCATCTGTAGCATCTGCAATATGCCATAAACTGTCTCGTTCTACTAGCAATTGCTTTAATTGTTCTTTCATAAACTCATATTCTTCTTGCCATTCCGCCAGTTTCTCTTTCAGCTGCTTACAAGTTTGTCTCTTCTCTTTCTCATTTTGCATAAGCCTTTGCGCCTCATACAACTTACTATACTCCGCACTACCGATAACAGTTTCTAGTTTATGTTCAAATTGCGAAATCATTTCATATAATGAAGATTTTCGTGTGCCTTGCTTCTCTAATTCACGATATAATTGCTGCATTTTTTCCATACGCTCAAACGCCGGCAATATGTGCGCATACGTATAAAATTCTGGGAACATATAGCGCGTTTTATATGCATCTACTTGTTCTCCCGCCTGGAACGTTTCTCTCTCCCATTCCTCATACGATGAAACGACTTTATCATAAGCTCGCTCCATTTGCTGCAATTTATAAGACTCACGCTCAAATAGCTTCCGAATCTCTGCATCTTTTTCTAACTGATAGCGCACAGACAGCGCTTCTTCACTTTGTCTCCCGCCAGCACTTTGCTGAAGAGTAAGAAGCTCTTCTTGTAATCCACTTGACGGATCTTTATATAAAACAAGGGCAAGAACAATCCCTACAAAAACAATAACACTAATAAATAAGAGCGGGCGGTTATCAATAAATAAACTCGTGAATAAAACAAGCGTGTTAATAAGAAGTAACAGAAGACAAACTCTTTGCCACTGCTTTTTCTTTTGCATAGCTGCTCCTGCTTTTTCCTCATACTTGCGCTTCATTCTCTCTGCGCCCATACCGATAAACGCCTCATCTTGGAACGATTTCTCTTTCTCAACTAACGTATTTCGCTCTTCATCAACTAACATTTGTTTCTGAATCTGTCTTATATTTTCTTCTTGTTCTTCTAATTGCTCTTGCGCTACTTTAAAACGATCATCAAGCTGTACTTTTTGCGTTTCTAATTCACGTGCCTTTTGCACGGTTTGCGTAATTAATTCTTTCGTTGCCAAACTCATATCAAACGAAAGAACCGCTTCCTTTTCAAAAGTAGCACCAATTTGTTGTTCTAGTTCTGCAATTTCTTCTTTTATATTCGCAATACTTCCTGTCATATCACGCATTTCTTGGCGTGCATTTTCGTAAGATAAATGCTGCATACGAAGTTCTTCTACATAACTTTCTTTTCGTAAAAACTCTTCATCTATTTGAATCGAGACAATTTCCGATTGCACTGTCTCGATTTTCTTATGGAGCGAATCAACTTGTAACTGAAGCGGCTCCATCTTCGCCTTAATCGCTTCATAGCGCGCCATTCCGTTTACAGGAAACTGCCTGCTCTCATTTTCTAACACTTTCTCATGCGCACGCTTTTCAATAACGAGGGGCTCAAGCGCTGCTAATATTTCATAATCTTGCTTTCGCCTTTCTGCACTCTCTTTCTCTCCGCGAACAGAAGCAAGCTTCTCTTCACTTTCTTTTAACTGCTCCACTTGTTTTTCATACGTGCCAATTTTTCCTTGCCACTCTTTCATCTTCTCTTCAAGCTTCTTCATCTCTTGCAGTGACACGTTAATTTCCGGTTTACGCCCACTCGGTTTAAAACGCTGATCCATTTCTTTTTCTAGCTTTTTATCTAACTGTAATAGCGCATCGCTTCCGACTGCACTTGCTGAAAATAAATAATTGCCAATATCCGCTTCGCCGAGCTGATGAATATTTTGAAGACCATGCATATCAAATGAAAAGACCGATTCAAATAAACTTTCATTCATCCCGCTTAATATATCGTTTAAAATTTCCTCGCCGCCCGTTTTCCCGTCTTCAAAATAAACGGTCACCTCGCCAGCTGCCGTCTTTGGCAATCGTTCAATTTTCAAACGGCCGTACTGCTCTGTTTGCACAGTCATCGTACCGCCATACTTCCCGCCTTCTTTCGGCTCATAACGGCGCTGTCCTCTCGTCGGAAAACCGAACAAAATACTTTTCATAAACGAGCGAATTGTCGATTTCCCCGCTTCGTTTTCACCGTATAGTACCGTCAGCAAGGAAAGATCCATTTCCACATTTTCTAATTTTCCGTATCCATAAATATGGAGTTTTTCAATTCTCATTTTTTATCCCTCTCTTGCTGGAATAATTGTTCTAAAATAATATTTTCTGCTTCCTTTTGAATCTCTTTCTTCTCGTCTTCTGTAAAAGATTCAATACTATTACGCGCTACAGGAGATGTCCAAATAGTGCGCAACACGCCGTCCATATTTGTGAAAGCTTCTAGCTCCTTTAGCACACTACCGACGAAATGATTTTCCGCTTTCAAACGTTCGATTTCCGCAAAAGAAACCGTCTCATTTTTCCACTTCATTGCATATACGAAATCTTTTCGCTCTTCGCCAGATGCTAAAATATGAAAAATCTCTTCCACACGCTTTTCGTCACGCAAATAAGGAGAAAGTGGGCCCTGCCCTGTGAATACGACAGTTAAAAGCGTCCCTTCCTCTTCTCTTCGGCAATCATTCATCGCAGTTGACATGCTCGTCATAAGTTCATCAACAGTTTCAAGTCCATCAATACAAACCTCGATCTCATCCCATACAACATCTGCCGTATGGAAAAATGAACACTGCGTTCCTTGTTTAGTAAGTTCAATAAGGTACGCACCCTTCTCGCCTGCTTCCTTACGATGACGACCTTGTATGTTTCCTGGATAAATAATGTATGGCTCTTCTGATAAAATTTCACGTTTATGTATATGGCCAAGAGCCCAATAATCAAACTGTTTTTCTTTCAATTCACGAATTTGAAACGGTGCATAGCGATTATGCTCTGCATCTCCTTCCACACTTCCGTGAAGCATTCCAATATGAAAAGGCGCATCACTCATTTTCGTATACTGCGCTGTCATATTATCCGTTACCGCTTGCTGCAAATAACTAAACCCATAAATAGAAGCTAATAGCTCACCATTTTTATAAAATGATTTCTCTTCTACGTAAGGCTCCGTAAACACATGAACATTTTCCGGAAACTCAATCGCTGCCCAGCTTCCTCCTAAATGATCATGGTTACCGTGAATAATAAAAACAGGGATATCGTACTGCGAAAGTCTCTTCATTTGCTCACGCACAAACACTTGCGCCCTCAAACTTCTCGTCTCCGCATCATACAAATCCCCAGCTAGTAATACGAAATCAACGCGCTCTTGAATCGCTTTATCAACAATACGCTCAAATGATTCAAACGTACTTTGCTTCATTCTCTCCCAAACAGACTGCGCAACATTCATCTCCATTCCTTTAAACGGACTATCCAAATGCAAATCAGCCGCATGTATAAACTTTACTTGTTTCACAAATAACGATCCTTTCTATCTTTCAAAAGTTTCATTTTATTAAAATTAACATCGCTGAAAACTAATAATCATCGAGAATGAAAATATTCTCGATGATTAAAGTTTCATTCTATTTTACCACGCAATGTCATATATTTCTTTGCATATTGTAGCGTTTTATGTCAAAATAATTATAAGATTCTGATTTTAATTATTGGAGGGAATTTTCATGGGAGTATACGTTCTAACAGTCTTTGAAAAAGATGGTTCAAAAGCATTAGACGAATCATTCGAGGCGGCAACTGAAAAAGAAGCAAAAGCAAAAGGTGAATCTATTTTACAAGAAAAAGGATTGTATGAAAAAACACATCGCTGTACATCTACTGCAGGTAAGCTCGTTTTATTCCAGCGCTAAAAAAAAGAAGCGTCATCCGCTTCTTTTTCACTCTACTATATCTTCGTCACACCACGTAAACACCACATCTAGAATGCGATTACCAATACGTACGCGTTTATTCCATTTACCTGTTTGGATCTGATGTTGCAATTCAGCTTTCATCTTTTCCGTCCAGTCGTGAATCGTTTCACTACCGTCGTACGGATATACGCCTGGAAACTCTTCCTGCAGTAGATGCAAGCTCTCTGCATCAAAATGAAAATGGAAGAAGTAGTTTGCTGTAAGCGATGGTTCTTGCAATCGTAAAAAATGATCATCAATTTGCTTTCTATTTCTATAGAAAGTAAAGATATTCACTTTACCGCTAGTAATTTGGTCAATTTGAATTTCGTGCTTCTCTATAATCACGTCTTGTCCACCTCGTTGTATACTATCTTTAGTATATATGTCTTTTGCAACAAAGTTAACCATTTTCGCGCGAAATTCATTTCCTTCATTATATTACCTGTACCTCCATATGCAATCAGAACAAATAAAAACAAAGTTGAAGGGGAGCGATCACATGTATTTCGGAAGCAAAGGTTGGTATGTAAAAGAACTTAAAAAATTAGGTATCCGTACTTATGAAGGTAAAAAACTAGAATCGTATCGTACGCATGTGTTATCTAGTTTACTTGAGAGAATGAAGAAAGCTTCGGCTTAATAGAAAAACACCTCCCGAATTCGCATACTAAGTATGCAAATTCAATGGAGGTGTTTTTATCAGTTTTCATAAAAGATTTTTTGCTTCCGCTGGAACGGATACGTTTTAATCTCAGCTGTATCTAAATCTTCATTGAATAAATGAATGGCTATAATTTGTCTACAATCGTAAGTATGGTAATAATATGTTCCAGACTCCATACACATTGCACTTGTATAGATCGTATTATCTAATATACCGTCTTCTGTTATTACTGCCCCCTTAGGAACCTCACAATTTGATAAGATATGAAAAATAGCCGATATCCCCTCTTCTTCGTTCTCTATACTTTGAATGTTTTGTTTGCCATATGCTGCCCGTACAAATCTTGATGGCGGGGTGAAATCTCCAGGAAGTCCCATCGTTCCTGAACCTTGGCCAAAAGCACTTAATGGTACATCTCCCCACTCAGTTGGCGTAAATGGCTGCGATTTAAGTCCAATATATTGTCTTAAATTTTGTAAATGCCAATTAAACTCGGGACTATTAGTCATTACTCCTATTGGATTGTCATACACTTTTATTCCATCAACTGTCGGCTCAAGTACAATACACGCTCCCGATTTATCTGCTAAAATCCAATGTAGCGGTGGCGTAATTCCTAAAACTGGTAATGGCACATCTATAAAGGCAATGTTATCAATATATTTTCTTAATTCTTCAACAGAATTGAACTGCGTGAGGCTCCAAGTCACAAAATCAAATGGCGCTACATTCGTTTTATTGCTATCTATATGATTACTATAAGTAGCAAATCCTGGGAAATAGAGAGTTGCACATGTCATACCAGTTTCATTTACTCCGTCCGCCATCATGACCCTTCCTCCAAAATTAATTCCCATTCCGACAACAGCCTTTTTCGCTCGGATCGTTTCACCAGTTATATTGTTCCACTGATAACGCCGAGGAATGATTATTACTTCTTGATTCATATCTAATGTGAAATCCATTGTTCTCCCAAAAAGATGTTGGAAATTTTTTGTTTGTAACGTCAAACTAGTACACATGAAGAAATCCCCCCATTTTATAGTTCTATAAACATTTTATAAAATTCCGATAAATACGTAAATTAAAAAACCTATTTATCATTAACAAAATAATCGCCCAAACCAAAAATGCTATAATAAACCCAATCAAACTAAGGGGGAACATTTATGTTGGACGGAACATGCATTCAATTTCATAAGTTTGGCAATCCAAAAGACGTATTACAAGTTGAATATAAAAATATAGAACCACTGAAAGATAATGAAGTTTTCGTTCGTATGCTAGTTAGACCTATTAATCCATCTGACTTAATTCCCATCACTGGAGCATACGCACATAGAATCCCTTTACCTAACATACCTGGTTATGAAGGTGTTGGTATTGTAGAAGATGTAGGAGCTTTTGTTTCTAGAGAGCTTATCGGTAAACGTGTGTTACCGTTACGCGGGGAAGGTACTTGGCAAGAATATGTGAAAACATCAGCTGACTTTGTAGTTCCTATTCCTGATTCCATCGATGATTTCACAGCGGCACAAATGTATATTAATCCTCTTACGGCGTGGGTTACATGTACAGAAACGCTAAACTTACAACGTAATGATGTTTTATTAGTGAATGCTTGTGGATCCGCAATTGGTCATCTTTTTGCGCAGTTATCACAAATTTTAAACTTCCGACTCATTGCCGTGACAAGAAATAATAAGCATACAGAGGAGTTACTGCGCCTAGGTGCTGCATATGTAATCGATACTTCCACTACCCCGCTTTATGAAACCGTTATGGAATTAACGAACGGGCTCGGCGCGGATGCTGCAATTGATTCTATCGGGGGACCGGATGGAAATGAATTAGCTTTCTCAGTACGTCCAAACGGGCACTTTTTAACGATCGGTCTTCTATCAGGTGTACAAGTTAACTGGGCAGAGATTGTCACGAAAGCAAAAGTGCACGCGAACATATTTCATTTACGACATTGGAATAAAGAAGTGTCACCATATAAATGGCAAGAGACGTTTCGTCATTTAATTCACTTAGTAGAAAATAAGCAATTACGTTTTATGAAAGTACATTCTACGTATGGATTAGCGGATGTGAAAGCGGCAGTTGATGTTGTACAGTCCGCTGAGAAAACGAAAGGGTAACTAACTGTTACGATTTATTTAACCAATTATAACGAAAGTTAATTAAATATATCAGTAAGCCCTGCTAGTCAAGTGATTGGCTAGTAGTGAGGGTTAACTGCGGGCAATCCCTAAAGCTGATTGAACTACAACGTGGCTAGAAATAGTGAGCGTGAATGTCGCGAAAGCAGAAAAAATCAATCAGATTGTGCAAGGTTAAATCCTAAACACTAGAACAATGGGTCTTCCGCCTCGAATCATCTAAGTCAAAAGTGATAAGATGAACGTTCAACGACTATCTCGTATAACTGACGAGAGTACATCACAAGCCTATGGTGGTGGAAAAATCCTCTATCTCTAAGTAGATAAACATATAGTCTGCGCTCATGTGAAAACATGAGAAGTTCATAAGAGAACTGGCTAAGGAATTGCGCCCTTAGTTGAACAAGATAAATTTTATTGAATCTATCAAACTTCATTGATTTTATCGAACGTACGTGCTATGTTTGGTTCGATGAGGTGAGAATAATAATGAAATTTTCACGAGTTAGTCAAGTATCAGAATTAACAGGTTTGCATCCGAGTGGTCTCAGGAGAATGCTGGTGGAACACGCTACGATTCAGAAGAACAAATCTTTCATTAAAGGAGTTACATTCTGATGATATTGGCGAAGAAAGTCAGACTAATTCCAACGCCTGAACAAGAAAAAGTGCTTAGAAACCATGCTGGTGCTGCAAGATTTGCTTATAACTATTGTAAAAGAATAAGTGATAGATATTATAAGCTATTTGGAAAATCTGTTTCACAGTTAGCTTTACAGAAACGATTTACAAAGATCAAGAAGCGAAAGAAATATGAGTGGTTAAAAGACATTAATGCACAAGTTCCCAAACAGGCTTCAAGAGATTTTGATGCGGCGAGAAAAAATTCGTTCAAAAAGTACAAAAATGGTTCTCACACTTCTTATAAATCCAAAAAAGATGTAATCCAAGGATTTTATGCTAATTATGAAAGACTGATTATAGGAAAGAAAGTAGTTCACATTCAGTCTATTGGAGAAGTGAAAACAAGCCAACAACTACCAAGAAATAAAAAACCATCCAATCCAAGAGTTACCTTTGATGGTCGTCACTGGTGGATTAGTGTAGGGTTCCAAGAAGACTTTGAATTACAAGAACTAACGAATGAGTCGATTGGTGTGGATGTTGGTTTAAAAGAGCTTTTTGTAGCTTCTAATGGTATGAAAGAACGAAATATAAACAAAGATGCCAAGGTTAAAAAACTTTTGAAAAGGAAAAAGTCAGCACAAAGAGATATGTCTAGGAGATTTAAAAAAGGTGTGAAAATTCAATCTGCTGAATATGAAAAAGCGAAAGCTGAGCACCTGCGGTTATCTAGAAAAATTACGAATATCCGAAATAACCATATCCATCAAGCAACAGCTAAATTGGTGAAAACCAAACCAATGAGAATTGTTGTGGAAGACTTATCTATCTCAAACCTGTTAAAAAACAAAAAACTATCGAAAGCATTTTTATTTCAAAAATTACACTTCTTCTTTCAATGTTTATCATATAAGTGCGAGAAGTATGGCATTGCGTATGTAAAAGCTGATAAATGGTTCGCCTCAAGCAAGATTTGTTCATGTTGTGGAGTTAAATACGACCATTCAGTTCAACCAGAAGGACAGTGGAGTTTAAAGATTCGTGAGTGGCGTTGTGCTTCATGCAATAGCTATCACGATAGGGATGTAAATGCTGCGATAAATTTATCAAGATGGGTAAAATAAATGCTTGATAATAGGAGGTAACGATACTGCCTCGTGTGGAGTGTTATACCCCTCGTCCCTTTGGGGCTGCGAGAACACTTTGAAGCACTAACTTGTGTAAATTTGATTGAATTGTATAGATTTAGTTAAGTTTATCGTATCGGAAAGTGTTTTTGACGAGTTATTAAATGCAAAAGAAGAAGTCTTTTGCATTTACCTTTTAAATAGACTAGATAGTACGTTTAGCAGTCTATAATTATAATTTTTTGGTACAATTATATTGAAAGGTAAAAGGAGCTTCTAACATGTGGTTCATTTCGGCAATTTGGCCTATTATACTAGTCGGGGGAATTGTAGTATTTGTAATAAAAAGATTGGAACATAAATATAAGCACGGCAAATTGGGTAAGAAAAAATCAAAAGAGACTCAACTGTTATTAGACAGTTTCATACCTATAGGAATGCTTTTTGGCTGTATAATCGGTTTGATTTTCGGCATGTTTTCCCCAGATTTCTCACTGATTTCAATTAGTTTAGGATCCGGAATAGGCTATTTATTTGGATTTTTTGCTTATGAAATTTATAGCAAGACAGGAAACAATTTTTGTTAATCCAAAAGGAATAAGCGGGACAGTACATAGTAATCATATAAAATATGTAACTGTCCTTTATTTTTGCATCAATGTTATCAATTTTTCTTCCACATCCTATACACCTTTTTTATTGATGTTTCTCTCCTCTTTCTTTCGCATATCCGCTTTTTTGTTCTTCTCGGCTCTATAACCAAAGTAAAGTAGCGCACATGTAGTAATAGAACCTACAATGTATCCTAAAAAGCCTCCTAACCAAAACATAAAAATTGCCTCCAATCCATTATAAATTTTATGTAGTAGACATCTGTAAAACGCTCTCGGTACCTCCGTTTTTTATTACAGATTGGAAAATCCCCTTAACTATTCCATCCATGAACATTCTGTCTTCTCTATTTTGATTATTATCTATAAAATTATTTATACCACTAATTCTTCCATTATCTCAAATAACAACTTTATTATAAAGTTTGCACTCACATTACATATATGTAGCATCACTGTCTCTTTTTCATTTTACCCTTGTAACTGGAGTTTACTTCTACAACTTAAAAACAAAAAACCCCCTCAAAGCATAAACTTCAAGGGGTGAGCCTGTTTTTTATTTACTTATATACGTACAGCTGTACCACTTACAGCAACCATTAACATTCCATCACGAACAACTTCGTAATCTACGTCAATACCAACGATAGCGTTCGCACCTTTTTGTTTTGCGAGTTCTTTCATTTCATCCATTGCGATATCACGAGCTTCTTTTAGCTTGCTTTCATAAGAACCAGCACGACCACCGACAACATCACGAACTGAAGCGAATAAATCGCGGACAATATTTGCACCCATAATAGCTTCACCATTTACAATATCGATATACTCAATAATTTCTTTACCTTGAATTCCAGACGTTGTTGTTACAATCATGACTGACACTCTCCTAATAAGTTGTAGTTTTGATAAGCTTTCTTATGTCTTTATTATGACATGGAAAAAGTATCTAATCCATTGAATTACCTTACAGGAATGTGGCAGTTTTGTAATAATAAAGCGCGCATTATGTTTAATTTTAATAAAGTGCTTTAATATTGGGATACATAAACGATTCTCTATTTTCTTTCCAATCCTTTTCTACTTCTTTAAAAGTTGGTCGCCCTAATTCTTTGTTATTTTCATGTTTACTAAACCATTTTTTCACATACTGGTCTCCATTTTTGTTTTGAACTGTACAAAGGAAACTATTACTGCTATCCTTTAATATTTTTACAATCACGAAAAGGCACCTCTTCCCTTTTAAATAACATGATAGAACTTGATCTTTTACTATAAGCCCTTCCTCTCTTATAGTCATACGACTCCTCGGCCGCGCCAAAGTTGTAAGATCAAAAAACGATATTCACTTTGTTTATATTTTATTTAAAGAAATCAGAGTTATAGGCATTATGCTTATCAAATATTTTATAGATTTCTAACTTATCGTCTAATTTTGCATCTACTAAAATTAATATATTGCCATCGTAAATATATTCTTCATACTTTTTAGCATGGTCTTCAGGGATTCCTAAGCCGATAAATGCTCCTATTAAACTTCCAGCTCCTCCGCCAATACCGGCTCCTCCAATAGCTGCTGCGATTGGTCCTGCTGCTACAATTGGCCCCATTCCAGAAACGGCAAGTACACCAAGACCTGTTAATAATCCACCAAGCCCGCCTGCTACCCCTCCAGCTACAAGCCCTGTCGCTGAAAAGATATCTGCTTTATGTGCAGTTTCGCTATTCACTTTTTCACCCGATTTTTCTTCTAGATGTTCAATTTCCTTTTGATCTTTCGCAATAGCTGAAATGTTATCTGCTGAGTATCCTTTTTCATTTAATTCATTAATAACGAGTGCCGCATCATCAATTGTTCTAAAAACACCTACTATTTTTCTATCTACATTCATAACTATTAACCTCCTAAATTTTTATATAATGTATTTTTATTTTTCTTCATTTCTGTATACACTAATTTTCTTATTAACATAACCATTTATGAAAAAAGCGAATAGTAAAAGCACTACAAGTGAACTACTTAACAAGTAAATTAAATCAAATGTAATATTAATCATCATTTCATTCATGTATACCAGGCTCCTTTTTATTTAAAGTAAAAGTATATTTTGATAGACTAATCTACTAAACATAGACATCTTACAATTCATCTTCAGTCAATCTCTTTGTAGTATATGTATACCCTTCCTAACCTTTTCTAAACGTAAAAAACTATAATTATATTTTTTCTTATTTATATGTTTAACATTTTTTAAAACGGGTATGTTTATATTGTTATGCTTACTATATGGAAAGGAATATTACGATGAACGCCATTCACTCTACTACTATTTCTTATAATGAAATACCTACAATAACGCAGATTCATCATTTTTATGCTTTAATGACAACATTTCAAACGAATGTATTTATAAGTAAACACGGAACACTTACTTCTATTAAAAACTTAAGCACTCTAGTATCCTTTTTCCTTACTGTAAAAAAGAGAGATCTTGTATTATTTATTTTTGAAGGAATAGATGCAAAAAGAGCTTTAAGAACACTCTTCCCTTCTTAAAAGTTTTGTTATCCCCTATTCCCTCGATTGTTACTTTTCATATATAGTTTTATATTTCAAAATGATTTCCTCTATTAAAAAAGCCCCCCCCTAATACAATAGGGGGATTTCTAGTTTAGCCTTATGAAAACTGATATAATATATATTACGTTTTTCATTCTTTAAAATAGAAAAGTTTTAATAACCTTGAAGGTAGGAATTTTTAATGAACTCGAAAGCAAAATTTAGTATTCGCTACAAAATTATGGCTGGTTATTTAGTTATCATTTTGTTCTTACTTGTTTCTTTCATTATGTTGAACAATGAGATTTCTAATTTACAAAAATCTCGTAATTTTATTATTGATCACGATTTTAAAGTTCTCAATTTAACAAATCAAGTGGAGAAAGATTTACTAACAATTGAAAATAAAGCGAAAGGGTTTATCATTTCTAATAATCCAAATTACGTACAATCTCTTAATTCTGCGGAAAAGGATTACGAAAAGCATTATCAAGATCTTTTCTCATTATTAGAGGATAACCCATCTCAGCAAGAAAAATTAAAACAGATTAACGAAAATATTATTAGTTGGATAAATAAAGAGATTCACCCGTTAATTGCAAATCATAATAGTAATAATGTACAAACAATCGACACGACTCAAATTCAGTCCTTACAGTCACAGGTAACTAACTTCCGTAGCACTGAGGAGCAATTAACGAAAAAAAGAGCAGCACAATTAGATACTGAAAATAATAAATTAGAGATTTGGTTATACAGTTTATTGTTCTTACTTTCTTGCATTTCCATTATTGTTTCCCTTTATATTTCTAATTCCATTACAAAAACGATTAAAAATGTAATTCAAGCTATTAAATCCATTTCTTCTAAAGAAAAAATCACGGAAAGAATTCATGTAAACACACGTGATGAAATAAAAGATCTTGCTCATACAACGAACCACTTACTAGACGAAATATCGAAAAGAGAGTGGTTACAAACTGAGCTTGCAGAATTAATTTTAATGTATCAAGGTGTATCTTCTATTGAGATGTTAGGTAAAAAAATTCTTAGTGGAATTATACAAAAAACGCACACTTCTTGCGGTGCATTTTATGTACGTGAAGAATATGAAGAAACTGTCTACTATGTGAAAAAAGCTTCTTTCGCCGATCAAGGTGCTGATATTGGAAAACAATCCATTAAAATGGGTGAAGGTTTCATTGGACAGTCTGCCTTAGAAAAGAAAAGTTTTATTCTCAGGGATATACCCGAAGAGTTTCGTTATGTCACTAGCGGAGTATTAGAAATACGTCCTAAAAATCTACTAGTCATCCCTATCTTATTTGAGGATGAGGTGATTGCAGTAATGGAGTTAGTAAGTGTAACTGAGATTTCAGACTTACATCAAGATTTAATTCAACAAACTATTGATAATCTAGGTTTAACAATCCATAGCATTATAGGACGTATGCGAATTCAAACTCTTTTACATGAATCACAAGCAATGACAGAAGAGTTACAAGTTCAATCAGAAGAATTACAAACGCAAGCTGAAGAACTACAAATGCAAGCTGAAGAATTACGAACAACAAATGAACAATTAGAGTCTAGAACTGAAGAAGCTGAACAAAAGACAGCTGACTTACAAATTACCAAATCAGAATTAGAAGAAAAAGCAAGCGAGTTGTTACGCAGCTCAAAATACAAATCTGAGTTCCTAGCAAATATGTCACATGAATTACGCACACCGTTAAATAGTATTTTACTATTATCTGAAATGTTAAGAGAAAATCATGATAATCATTTATCGGATGATGAAATTGAACTAGCAACTGTCATTCATTCATCAGGGAAAGACTTACTTACTTTAATTAATGACATACTAGATTTATCTAAAGTAGAAGCAGGCAAACTAGACATCATTTTTGAAGCAACGAACATAAGTGACATGGCAGCCAATATGCATCAAAACTTTTTACATATAGCTGCACAAAAAAATGTCGAATTTACTATTGAAGACAGTGATACGATTCCTGATCTGTTTTATACAGATGCAAAACGGATTGAGCAAATTATTAAAAACTTATTATCCAATGCATTTAAATTCACGGAAAAAGGATCCGTTTCTTTACATTTCGATTCAATAGAAACAACCAATTTAAGTCATGATATGCAGTCTATAAGTAAAGATTGGATTACAATTTCAGTAAAAGATACTGGTATTGGTATCGCTAAAGAACAGCATCAACTTATTTTCGAAGCCTTTCAACAGGCAGATGGCGCAACGATTCGGAAGTATGGTGGTACAGGATTAGGTTTATCTATTTGTAAAGAGTTTGCTAGATTGTTAGGTGGTTGGATTACGTTAGAGAGTAATGTAGGAGAAGGTAGTACTTTCACGGTATATATTCCTAACCTTCCAAATGGATTACCAGATATACAGTTATCCAATTTAGAAGTCGCAGCAACGATAGAAGATGTTATTCCTGCTGAAGTTGTTGAAGAAACTATCGTTACTCCCGAAACAAATAACGTCTTCCAAGAGAAAACCATTTTAATTGTCGATGATGATCATCGAAATATATTTGCGTTACAAAACGCATTAAAAAAACAAAATGCCAACATTATTACTGCCCAAAACGGCTTAGAGTGTTTAGAAATACTAAAAAGTAATACAAATATTGACCTTATTTTAATGGATATTATGATGCCTAATATGGACGGTTATGAAACGATGGAAAATATCCGAATGAACTTAGGGTTAAATGAAATACCTATTATCGCATTAACTGCTAAAGCAATGCCAAATGATAAGGAAAAATGTTTATCTGCTGGCGCTTCAGATTATATAAGTAAACCATTAAATCTATATCAACTCTATTCGGTAATGAGTGTATGGTTAATAAAATAAGTGAGGTTTAGTTGGAGTGGAAAATAAGTATTATAATTTTGATCCATCAGTAGATACGGATGAGCGCACGAACTTAGAAATTGAATTACTATTGGAAGCGGTATTTAAACTATCAGGATTTGATTTTCGCCAATATGCTCGCACATCTATTTATAGAAGAATTTGTAATAGAATGCAGCTCTCTAATATCCCTACCATTTCAAAATTAATTGAAAAAGTAATTCACGAGGAAGGGGTTTTAGAACAGTTATTAAATGATTTCTCGATTAATGTAACTGAGATGTTCCGTAACCCTGCCTTTTTTAAAGCGCTTAGAGAGCATGTTATTCCTGAATTAAAAAAGCAACCTGAAATTAGAATTTGGCATGCTGGATGCGCAACTGGTGAAGAAGTATTATCAATGTCCATCTTACTTCACGAAGAAGGATTAAGTGAAAAGTCGGTTATTTACGCAACAGATATGAATACAAATGTGTTAGAAAAAGCAAAACAAGCTATCCTCCCGTTAAATAAAATGCAAACTTATACGAAAAATTATTTACAAGCTGGCGGTACACAAGCATTTTCTAACTATTATTCAACAGATAATCGTTTTGCTTATTTTAATCCATCACTTTTACAAAACATTATTTTTGCACAGCATAATTTAGTAACCGATCAATCTTTTAACGAGTTTCATATTATACTTTGTCGTAACGTTTTAATTTACTTTACAAGTAAACTTCAAAATCAAGTGCAGCAACTATTTTATGAAAGCCTAGGTCACAATGGTTTTCTATGTTTAGGAAATAAAGAAACTCTTCGTTTTTCAAATATAATGCCGCATTATACCCAATTTAATCCTAGCGAACAAATTTATCAAAAAATACAATAAAAAGCGTATGAAATCCTCTGTTTGGATTTCATACGCTTTTTATTTCGCATTCGTTTGTATCATAATTAGACACATATCATCTGATTGCGCTTTCTTTTGTTCTTCCTTGTAAAACCCTTCTATCTCGCCTTCTAAATCTCCCCATTTTCTTTCTGTAAAAGTACGTAATTTCTCTTCAGACTCAAATTCATCATTTGCAATTGCTTCAAGAACACCATCTGTAAACAATAATATTTGAGCGTTCTTCTCAAAAGGTATAACTGTCTTTTTAACTTTTATTTCATCAAAAAATCCTACGGCACAACTCCCGCGATCTAGTTCAACTACATTTGTTTCATCAACTAAAACATATCCAGAAGGATGCCCTGCATTGACATATTCAACTGTTCTATCTTCTGTATTAACAACTAAGTATATCGCCGTAAAATAATAAGGAATATTATCATTTTCATTATGTAAAAGGGTCATATATTTATTTAATTCTTTAATAACGAGTTCTGGATCAATTAAACATTTAATTGTTTCACGTAATACAGACGAAATAAACATACAAACTAATGAAGCAGATACACCATGTCCCATCACATCTAATAATATAATACCGTAGCGATTTTCATCGATTTTATACCAATAATACATATCTCCAGCTAGTTTAAATGAAGGTAAGTAACTTGCTTCAATTTTTATATGATCTTCTCTTAATGGGCTACTTAATAAGTTTCTTTGTACTTGCGTAGCTAAATCTAGTTCATTCCGAAGATTTTCTTCTTGTTCTTTATGCCAATTTAATTCTGATTTCAAGCGTAACGCTACACGCATACGTGCTAATAATTCAACTTTATTTATAGGTTTCGTAATATAATCCATTGCCCCCATATCAAGAGCTTCGGCCAATTTATTTGCATCCTCTAAAGCTGTAACAAAAATAATAGGGATATCTTTAAACTTCTCCTCTTTTTGTAATCGCCTACAAACTTCAAGTCCATCAATTTCAGGCATCATAATATCTAATAGTATTAAATCAATTTCATTATGCCTGGAAGAATCTTTTCCAAACTGTATGTATTCGAAGAGCTCTTGTGCAGAATTGAGCGATACAAGATCATGATATCCGGCTTGTTTTAAAATCTTCTCAATTACAAATATGTTAACCGGATTATCATCAACAATTAAAATGGACACAAGTTATTTCCCCTTTTCTTATTTAAAATGTAAATCTATTATCATTTTCTATTTTTCTAGTATTACATACTCAGTTACAAAATGAAAATTTCTTACTCAAACATATTTATACAACAAAAGAACAAACCCCTAGAAATAGGAATTTGTTCTTTCACTCTATAAATTTCTACTTTTAATTTAAAACCATTGCTTTATCATTTAAAAGACGATCTAATTCTTCCATATGATTTGTTTCATCTGCAATCATATCTTCTAGTTTTACAACTAACTCTGTCATATTTAATTTCGCTGCCTGTTCTTTTCTCGTTTCATAACGCTTAATTGTTTCATATTCTGATTGTCTAGCGGATTCTAACATTTCTCTAACATCTTCTACTTGTTTCACTGGTAAAGGGATCGTAGTAGGTGTACCACCTAGCGTCTTAATTTTCTCCGCTAAATATAGGGCATGTCCTTGTTCATCACTAATTTCAGATTCAAAGAAAGGTTTTAACACTTGTCTATATATACCAGAAACTGTAGCTGCATTATGGTTATACATAATAATTGCTGAGTATTCTCCTGCTAAATCTTCATTCAATCCTTCGATTAGTTCTTTCACATCGTGTGACATTTTCATATCTCCTCCTATACTTAATAAGTACCCCTTTTCTCATGTTTTAAACATAATTATTTTAAATTTTTATGTATCTAAAAATGCGGCTTGCTTCAATTTACTTATCGCTTGTCTTTTAATACGAGAAACGTGCATTTGTGAAATACCTAACCGTTCCCCTGTATCTTTTTGATTTAAATTTTCTCCAAATATATAATGAATAACACTCTTTTCCGTATCATTTAATACGTTAAAAATATCCTTTAAAACGAGACGCCTTTCTGTCTCTTCATATCCTTGCTCTACTTCACCTACAGATTCAATTCTCGCTACCGAACTTCCATCAGATGAATTTTCAACTACATCATCTAAGGAAGATACTCGATAATTATTTTTCGCATCCATAATCTCTAGAACTTCCTCTTCCGATAGTCCTAAATGATTTGCAATTTCTATTATCTTCGGTGAACGTTGCAGGTGATCTGTTAACTCCTCTATCGCAAGTTTAATTTTCCCGCCCAAATCTTTAATTCGTCTTGGAACGTGAATGCCCCAAGTTTTATCGCGTAAATACTTCTTTATTTCCCCTACTATCGTAGGTATTGCAAAAGGCTCAAAAGCATTCCCTATCGAATAATCATACCTTCTTATTGCACCTAAGAGCCCTAACATCCCTACTTGTATAATATCCTCATGCATCGGCCCGCCTTTTGAATAGCGATATGCAATGGAATATACGAGATTTTTATAATGATCAACTAACCTTTCCTGCGCTTCATTACATTGGTTTTGTTGGAATTCTGCAATTAGCTTAATAACGTCTTCTTTAGTAAGAGTTGTAGGTTGAGATTGGATTTCCATCATTCTCCACCTGCTCTCTTTGTATATATTTTGTCATTAAAACTGTCATTCCCTCATCATGCATAATTTGTATATCATCCATTAACGTATTGATTAAATATAAACCTAAACCATTTTCCGGCAAATGTTCTACTGGTTTACTAATATCATACGGACCAACTTTCCTTTTTAAGCTATTAAAATCAAAGCTAACCCCATTATCCGCAACCATAATTTCTAATCGATCTTCATATAAGCCAAAGACAATTGTAATTTCTCCAACGTCTTCTTTGTATGCATGTTGTACAATGTTTGTACATGCTTCACTAATAGCAATTTTCATATCTTCTATATCGTCATAAGCAAAGCCCATTCGATTCGCAACACCAGCCATTGTTAAACGAATAATAGCCACATATTCTGCCTTTGCAGGAATTTTCATTTCTATCTTTTCAAATCTCTCCATCATCCCTAGTCACCTTCTTTCTACTTTTTCAAAATCGGAATTCAAATTTAATATTTCTGTTAACCCTGTAATATCGAATAATCTTTTTAATCTTTTAGATACACCGATAAACTCTAGTTTTCCATCATTTTTCTTAACTGCTTTTAATAGCGCTATAAAAACACCTAAACCAGTACTATCCATATAATCTACGTTATGAAAATCTACTACAATATGAACCTCTTTTTCGCTTGTAATAGGCATTACCTTATTTTTTAAATCTGATGCCGTATACGCATCAATCTCACCATTAAGTTGTACCGTATAACCTACATCATTTTGCAAAATATTTATTTCCAAATTCATCATTTCCGCCCCCTTATCTCAAACTTTTACTATTTAATTACCCATAAAAATTAGTTTTAAACATATTTTTTTATTTTCATTATAAATAAATTTTCTACACCTTTCTCGGCTTAACACTTAAAAAATACTACCGAATGTTTAAACCTTATAAATTTGTGTATGTATAATGTATAAACATTATTTTTAGGGGGATCTATCTATGGAAGAGCACAACTTTAAAAAGGGAGATTTTGTTCAATTTTCTTATCGACACGATCATGCTACAACGTTAGTTGGTTCCATTATTAACATACTAACAAATACAATTGTAGTTGATATAGGTAATAGCGAGGACTTATCTCATATAGAACCGAGGCAAGTCGTAAAAATAAATAATTGTGAAAAAGTAACGATGGTTTAATACATAATAGAAAGTGTAATTTTAATGAGTGGGGGTTCTTCATCCTCCACTCTTTCCTATGCAGATTACATAAAAAAACATCCAATTATTTTAATCGGATGCTTTTTTATGTATATTTATCAGTTCATTAACTTTATAGCTATATATAATAAACTTAAGATTACTATTTATTATCATACTTACGCTTTCCGCAGCATTCTAGAGAAGAATGTAACGATTAAAATAAAGACGATTGCACCTAATAACGCTGGAAGAACGAAAATGCCTCCCCATTCAGGACCCCAATGACCAAATAACGCACTACCTACCCAAGATCCAATTAAACCAGCAATTACATTACCAACTATACCTAAAGGAAAGTCTTTTCCCGTAATCATTCCAGCTAACGCACCAATAAGTCCACCTACAATACACGTAATAATAAGTCCCACAATTAAACCTCCTATATTGTTTTTATATTTGATTTATCAAGCTTTGGTATGTAACCAAAGCTTGATAAACATGTATCATTCTTTATTATCCAATCCATCACTTATCTTTTGTTTCACTTTTCCGACTTTTTCTTTTATAGTTCCCTTCGTCTTCTCCCACTTCCCTTCATTTTTCAACTCTCTATCTTCTGTAACTTCACCAATTCCTTCTTTTAATTGCCCTTTTTTCTTTTCAACTTTACCAGTAATTTGTTCTTTCAGCCCGCTCTCACTCATATTTCCCATCTCCTTTTCGTAATAGATTTATAGATGTAAAGGGTACAAAATTAAATAGAATACATGCATCTTCTTTCTTGTAACCATTCACCGACTCTTTCTAAATCCTTAACGAATAACAAGATTTTTCCTTCATCCAGCTTTTCTTCATAAAAGTTCGCTTCTTCCTCATTAAGCCCTAACTCTTGCATTTTATTTCTTAACTGATCTCCTGTTTTTTGAAAGACGTTAATAATGCTTGTCCCAAGTCCTTCCTCTTTTATTCCAATCGTGTTCACGTCTGCATTATCTGCGATTCTATCTGTCCTCTCTTTCTCATGTGTTAACACGTAAATATCTTTTTGTTCTATTCCTTTCTTCACTAGATCATTCGCCGCATTCATGACCTCTTTCTCCGTAATAAATTCATATACAAAAGGTTTACTATACTTCGTTTCCATCTTTAACTTCCTCCTTTAAAATGAATTATTTGTTATATTATATGTAGTACACCTATTTTCGAAATGTTAAACATAAAATATGAAAAAAATTATGTGAATTTTAATTTTAATAGAAAATGAACAACATCATTTACCACTTTAAAACACCTTCCCCTTACAATAACTACCTAAATTAACAGAAAATTGTTATAATTAAATTCAAGGAGGGATACTATGAAAAAAATCATATCTATATGCGCTCTAACCGCTCTATCTTTCACTTTAATAGGTTGTACAAGCACCTCGGCTACAGATAAAGCTTCACAAGTTAAGCAAGAACACACACAACATACCTTTCAATTAAACTCCGCAAATATTTCAGACATTGAAATACTAAAAACAACAAATCATACTACTTCCAAATCTCAAACAGATAACGAAGAAATGATAAAATCTATCGTTTCAGCAGTTCAAAATGGAACACCTAAAACAATCACTTTAGATCAAAAAAAGAGAGAATCTGCACATTCTACTATTACCGTTACATATAAAGATGACTCAAAAGAAGAATTTCTTGTATGGGTTGATAATAAGGAACAAATTACAATCGCTAAAAATGAGAAGAAAGATAAGGTAGAAGGTGTGATAGTGAATATTAAAGATGCTAAAATGATGAAGGATTTCTTTTAAAATTCTAGTTAACGTAAAAAAAGAGTAGGATTACATCCTACTCTTTTTTTACTCATGCCCAATAAATAGACTTTTATAAAAGCTATTTAAGGTCTAATTTTGCTAAATCATGTTGTAAAACATTATTTCCTTCTTGTGGGTTAAATACGATTGCACTAAGACCAAAAACATTCGTAACAACATCTCTATCTTTCGGACGAATGATTCTTACTTCATAAGCAAAAAGTGCTGGAGGAAGAGCTGCTGAACGAAAAGTAACATATCGATTAGGTGGCAATGTTTGCGTTGAAGGGTCTATTAATGGTAACAATACCGGAGAACCAGATGACCAATCAAACATTTCAACAGTTACTCTACGAGTATCGTCAGGATCAACATTCATAGCATCCACAGTAAGAAATAACGTAGCGGAATGTCTACGTAATATACCCGTTGATAAAGTTTCATTATGATGTTCACAGCATTTTTTTGGAGGGTGACCATAGCCATAACTCATACCAATCCCCCCCTTTCATTTACAATTAAGGACAAGTATTCCTTATAATATATAATGCTAGTATTCTTTTATTGAAAGGTATAAAAGCGGATTTCTATCTATATTTTTGGATATTTTATTTTTCATTTATTCGCTTTTAAAGAATGATATAGACTCTCCTATTTTGCCTTTGAATTCCTTCTAAGAATATATTCTGCCCTCATCAATCGAGGTCTTACTCCCCGACAAATAGCGGGATAAATCTATTTTGAAAAGGACCTGCTCCATTCATTCGTAAAAGCATACAGTAAATGGAATCCGTTAAAACACATGAGTGACCCCTTGGTTTTCCCTTCCTATTAAAAGGAGGAACTGTTATGGGCTTTGGTGGTAGTTGTGGTGGCTGTGGCTTCGCTGGAGGATTTGCTTTATTAGTTGTATTGTTCATTTTATTAATCATCGTTGGAGCTGCTTGCTTCTGCTAAAAAACTATCGGAAAAGACACTTTTATATGAGTGTCTTTTCTTCATAAAAAATACGCAATGTGCAGTTTAAGTGTAAGATGTAGTATTACATCCCCCTCCATAATGAACTTCGATACTATAAATTTCGTTTAGGTGCAATCTTAAAATTTTAGTTTAATAGCAATATGGTGAAACTCTATTCCATATAATATTGCTATTGCAGAAAAGTAAAACAAACTGGACAACCTAGATTTCAAACTGTAAGATTAGATGTTGGTGAAATTGGGCGGCAAAGCATATATAGAAAATAGGTGTTAATTTTGAAAATCAATAAAAAATTCGAACCAATAATTTTTAATATCTTTATGATTTTAGGTATATCTAGTATTATCTCTTTCGTCATGGTTTCAATGAATGTTGGATATACAGCTTTATTTCTCAAATCATGGATGAAAACATGGGGAATTGCTTTCGTACTTGCATTTTTAGCTTCTAAATTATTACCCTTTGTAGTTAAAAAAATAATGAAAATCTTCACTTTTGTTGAGAATGATGCTTAAGAATAAAGTGATGTACTACTCCGGTTCATTCCAATTAAAAGAGTTTATTATCACAAAAACTTAACCTAGTAAAATGTTTCAAATCGAAGGAAGACACCTTACAGGTTGTCTTTTCTTTATAAGTAAAAAAAGCCCACCTATTTCCGTAGGCGGGCTTTATCTTTATTACACAATATGAAAGTATACTCTCTTTTTCTCTGAAATTTTATGTAATTTTACATATTCATGAACATACATGTCTTGATGGACTTTATCTATATACTCATGGCAGTAATCCATTGAAAATGTATCTTCTTGAAAGCAAAACTCTCTTTTAGAAAAAAAAGACACCCTAAAGTTCATTCCTCCGACTTGAACCTCTTTAATTTTAATAATATGTATTGGACTCTTATCTAAAAAATAATCTAATGTATTCCAATAAGAGAAAGATAATGATAAAATAAAAGTGCAACAAGATGTTGCTTAGTTTTTAAATTTTATGGGAATAACACAAAAGCTAGGTTTGGTCGCCAAGTTTTTTCATTCCTATCGGTCATGAAATACCCCGGTTGGTCGCTGGGGTATTTCTTTTTTTATTAACGTATATATAGGTCTATTATGGACAAAATAAAATATAATCTTAGTAGAAGATAGAACACTGACATCTTTGCCGCTTCTAAATCACTTTGGTCTTGTGCGAAGAAAGTATGGTCAGTACTTTCAGCTCAGTGTTCGATCTACTTTAGTTTTTGAGTTGAGTGTTGCTAATCATAGCAGCACTTTTTTACATTCCAATTTGTTCTTTGATGAATTGAATTATATGTTTTACAAACTGGCTTTGCGTGAAGAAGTAATGAATATTTCTCAGTACTGTCGTCCACGATGCTAGATTACTTACGAAAGACTGGGATTCTGTCTTTTTGGTCGCCTTTTTTTTACGTTTTTTCATTCCTGTCCCTCCCTTCATAAGGGAAGGGCAAAGATGGCACATTTTATATTTTAAAGAGTTATATAGAAGAGGACAAGCTATTCATTAGCAAAATAAAGAAAAGACACCCTAAGGTGCCTTCCTCCGACTTGAACCACTTTAATTTTAATAATATGTATTAGACTCCTATCCAACTATTATTTTACTATGTTAAGTTATTTTTGTTTATTGAGAAATACAATAATTTATTTATGTTGGTCGTCTGTATGGTCCATGCAGCGATTAACAAGAGGACAATAGCAGTGATGACACCTAAAAGTCATTGCTTGAGCCGATGGCTAGAAACATAAGCATTACTGTGTATTTATGAAATCTCATTATAAGCAAACTCCTAGTGGAACTACACATTGGTAGAAAAATATATATACTTCTACTTGATAAGTTCTTATTTTAATCATATATAAAAGGAAATGAAACCGGCTATAACAATCAATGGAAGGATTACTGCGAGTTTATTTTTTAGAGGGACACGCTTGTCTGGGACGCCGGGGATGGATAACAAAAGCTAGTAAAACAATTACCCCAATAATACCTAAAAGTGTATGAATGATGATCATCCTCCTAAGTAATATTATTATTAAAATTATATCACATTCAAATGTTCATAAAGTAAATATTTTACAATATAACCCAGATGTTGCATTTTTAAATTCAAAAAAGCCCCTCAAAGCATCAGCTTTAAGAGACCCCATCCTATCATCTTCTCTCTTCATACAATCGATTTGCTTTATACGAGCAAACGAAATACATACATGTCACAACGGGGATAAATGTCAAAAAAAGTCCTCTCATTAATGCAAATGGCGTTTCAAATAAGAATGACCATAGAAATGATACACCTTGCTTATCCCATAATCCTGGCGTCAAGTATAGTTCTTTCGGATTTACAAAGGCTCCTAAATTCATTGTATTACTATACATAAATAAAAATAATATCGGCAAATAACAGATCGCTAATTCTAAAAATGTTTTAGATAGACGCTTATACTTCCCTGCTCGTGACATTGGATCTGAAAAAATGTCATCTTCACTTTCTTCATCTACCTTTTTAAAATATTGCGTACCTGACCACCGATTACCAGCTATATGCTCCCAGCCACTATCTTCAAATAATGTGCAGTAATTAATAAAGTCACTTTTTCTACTAAATACTCTATGGTCTATTTTAATTGTCGCATCTTCCGGTTCTGTATATCTAAATGTATAACCAAATGTATTGCTTTCTAGTTGATAACCTTTCCAAGCCATCTCTTCTAACCATTTTTCCTCTTTCTCAAAATCTAAAAAGAATTTCAATCTCCACATCATCGTTTCCCCCTAACTATACGTGTAATAAACTTTTTGTAACCGCAATAATGTGCTGCATTCTCATAAAGTCTAAGTGTAATACTTCTTTCCCTCGTTCCGTAATGACATACACTTTTCTTCGTTTATCTTCACTTTTTACTGATTCTATTAATCCTTGTTTTAATAAATTTTCAACCGCGCCATACAGTGTACCCGCTGCGATTTTCACTTGATGATTACTCAGTTCCTCTACCTTTTGCATAATTAAATAACCATGGGCTGGCTCTAACAAAGCTAAAAGAACGTAATACGTTGTTTCCGTTAATGGTAAATTTTTATCTCTATTCATAAAGACCTCCAATGTAACGATAAGTATATAGCTAAACTATATAGTTCAACTGAATAGTTTCATTTTATACAGTCAGACTGTATATGTCAAATGTAGGAATAACTTTATAATCCAAAACAAAAACGCTACCTTTTTAAAAGATAGCGTTTTTGTTTTATCCTTGCTTATTCTTCGCCTTCATTTGCTCTTCATAAACAAACTTCGCGGTCATAAAGTCGTTAGAAAAATCTTTCAATGCATTCTTCATTACATTTAATTCTTCTTGTGATTTAATTTCAATACCGTTTAAGAAATCAAATGCTTTTGATTGTTCCTCCGCAACAAAATTTTGTGTCATATAGTCATCTTGGAAGTCTTGCTTCGCCTTTTCTTTTACTTTATTCATTGCATCTGTTTTGTTTATGCTTTTCATAGGGTTTTCGAATGCTCCAGTAGGTTGTTCCGGTTTTGGCTCTTCTTTCTTTTCCGGCTGTTGCGCTGGTGCTGGTTGTTGTGGTTCTTGCTTTGGTTGTTCTTGTTGAACCGGCTGCTGCGCTACTTGTTGCTCTTTTTTCGCTAACTCATCTTTTAACTTCTTCACTTGCTCATCAAGAGATTTTTTTTCAGTTTCTAACACACTCATATCACTTTTCAACTTTTGCGCCTCTTCAAAATGTTCATCTACTAATTTATTATATTCTTTCTCAGAGTACATTTTTTCACTGGTTGATGTCGTTTTCTCTTTCGTAACAACTACATTAATAATTATAAATAAGGCTACAATTCCTATTAACGCAGCGAAAATCTTCTTTTTATTCATGATTAATCCTCCAAAATGTAAAATTTCAAAAATTATCATAACAGACCAATTCGTTTTCACCTGTCATATTTTGTCGAATCAATATAATAAAAAAAAAGCATCTGAAACAGATGCTTTTTTCTCATTCTTAATACGTAAACGTAATCGTCACTAAAGAATACCCTTCTTTCGCATTGTAAGGCTCCGCTTTATAAGAAACTCGATTTGCCCCTTGCGGATAATCGATTTCGCCAATTGCCTTTTTAACATCTTGCAGTGCACCATTCATTGATTGCTTGTACAGCACTTCAATTTTCTCTGGTTTTGCACTATAACGCTGCTGCATTTTATTTTTTAATTCGGTATAGTTGTTTACGATATATTCATTTCCTAAATAGTTTAACTTTGTATCTTTTAATATTTGCTGATATGCAGGCGTTTTCGTACTACCTGCCGCAATTTTGTTTGTCAGTGTACTATAATAATTTGTTGTAGCTTGCGGATAGTCTCCGCGGTTCCACTCATGATTTCTTGCGATTTGTTCATCTGATAAATTGAAATACGAATACGTTACGCGGCCCTGTTCATCTGGAACCGGATCATCGAATGTTGTATCAAGGTGATACCATTTGTTTTCGATTTTCACTAAATTCCAAGCATGAGGTTGTCCGTCCCCAGTTCCTGTCACGAAATGATTTTCAATTCCTGCTTCTTTTAATAATTGATAAGTTAATAGTGCGTAACCTTGGCAAACCGCAGAACGATTTACTAGTGCTTCATATGCTGTGTAAGCTTTATAAGACGTATCATAAGAAACATGTTTTACTACGTAATCATGAATCGCCTTCACTTTTTCGTGATCATCCATTCCAACTTGAGTAATAGAAGAAACGATTGCTTTCGCTTGTTTCATGACATATTCCGTCTGTTCTTTCGTTTCACGATATGTAATCTTAAGTGTAAATGTATAATTTCCAGGTGATCCAGAAAGTCCATATGAAACATTCGATCTATTATTATTTGTATACTCATTTTTACTTGCAACTTCTTTATATGCGTTAAAAAGTGTATTCATCACTTCGTTTGTATTATTGTTTTTCGTTTTATATGGAAGTGTAATATTTGTCTCGTATGTATTAATACGCTTTTGTACTTCCTCTTTAAAAGCTGTTAATAATGCCGCATCTCCTGTGTCTTTCACATCAGCATTTTTATACTTCAAAGTTTTATATAAAAACTGCGCATACTGTTCACGTGTTACTGTGCCATACGGTTCAAAATTCCCGTTCCCTGTGCCATCTGCGATTCCATTTGACTGCACTGCACTAATTGCGTTTTCTGCCCAAAATGGATTTGGAACATCCTTAAAGGTATGTTTTTGTTTTGCCGCAAGATGGAAAGCATTTGTAAGAATTTGTGCCATTTCCGCACGACTCACAGAAGCTTTCGGTCTAAATTGGCCATTTTCATCACCTTTAAAAACTCCTAAATTCGTTAAAGTTAATACCTCTTCTGGAAACATTGTAGAACTTTGATTAATATCACCGTAAGGATTTTTAAACGTAGACCCATCCTTTAATACGTAACGAGTTCCATCATTACTAAACGAACCGCCTTGTTTATTCGGTACTAACACTCGATAAATTAAAGCCGCAACTTGCTCCCTTGTCGCAACATCTCCAAAACCAAATATCCCATTTCCATAACCGGAAATAATATTTTTACTCGCTAAATCTTTAATCGCAGGATATGACCAATGTGATGTCGGCACATCAGAAAAAACACCCACTTCAGCAGCTTTTACATCGCTACCATTTGTATATAACAACGCACCACCAATAAGTGATAATGATGTAATTGATTTTAATAGTTTTGTATACATAATGTCTTCTCCCAATACATTCTCTATTTTTGTTGGTTTATGTCGAAAAATCTAAAAATATGACAAAATATATTATACAATTAAAAGTTTTTGATGGATATATTGAATTTTAAAATATGCAAAAATTCATATTGTTATAAGGATTCATAGTAATATTATGTTATTTTACTTGCGAATATACAAATAAAAAAACGCTCATTTGAGCGTTTCATCTATATACCTAATAATTACTTTTTCTTCACTTAGAACTCTTCTTCGGTAATAATCCTTTGATATAACAACTCTTTATACTTCAATATTTCTTCAACCCCACGGCTCTCCATGCGTATATTGTATAACACTTGTTGTATTGACCTCTGATTGGTCCGTTGAAACATTTACTCCATTTAATAGTATGACCGTAATTATTAATCCAATTGAACTGCTGATGATCCTTTTCATTTTAAAGCCCCTTTCTGAAAACCTTTTTCTTTTTCTTTATATCCTAAATAGAAGTATTCACTAGATTTTATTGAATTTCCTTCTTCATGATATTTAACCGCTAATTTTTCAGCATATTCCTGGACATATTGCCATAAACCTACTTCATTAAAGAAAGAAATTCCTTTAGAAATGGCTAACTCTAATTCTTCAGCAGAAACATTCTCATTCATTTCTTTTAGAATTGTAAAATGATGTTCATATTCTTTTTGTTCCAGTTCATTACAAATTATTAATCCTTTTTCAATTAAGGACGCTGCAAGCTTTGTCTTTCCTAACTTTAAATTCTCTCTAGCTTCCAAAAAAATCGCTCTAAAGTGATTCGGAATTTTTTGTGATACTTCTGATAAGTAACGAAGTGCTAAATCAGATAGGTTTTGCTCTGCATACATAACCCCTAAACTATGTCGAACTCGTAACATTAGCTCCTCTTCATTCTGCTTTTTCAAAATATCCAGAGACGACATGAAATAAACTTCTGCTTGTTCAAATTCATTTAGCTTTACACATGCTAAACCCAGAACATTGTCACATGCTGCCACCTTCCTGCTATACCCGTACAGCCCTTCAAATGTATTCCTTGCTCTAGTTGCATATTGAATTACTAAAATAGGCTGGCAAACGTGATAATAATAGCTTGATAGCTTAAAGTTAAATTCTGCTTTTTCAATTGGATCCTGGATATTTCCCAACAAAGATTCTGCTATTCCATAATGCTTTTCAGCCACTTTAAAATCACCGTTTACTGTAGCATGAGAAGCCTTAAAGAAATGGTAATAATATAATAAAGATTCATCTGATGGAGCTTCATCTAACTTCATTTTTCTTAGATCATTCTTAGATATGTCAGATTGATGGGGATAAAACTCTGCACTTAACATTTTAAATCTAAAATCTACAAGTGAATAAAACTCTGTATTCTTTCGATCTTCTTCCATACTATTAACTTTTGTATCAATACTTTGTTTTAATTCCTTTGCCTTAGAGAAATTCTGTGAACGAATTTCTCTATACCACTCATGTAAAAGTAAATTGATTTCTTCCTTTTTTATTACATGTACACTCATATAATCCCTTCTCCTTTGTCTATAGATTACTAACATAATAACAAAAATCTCCCAGCAAAACTTTTAATTTTCTGAATATTGTTGTTTCAAAAAAATTTCTCAATACAATCCCACCATTTTATCCCTTTAAACTATAACTTGTTCTGTTCCTTATTCGTTTCTATATAAAAATAACACATCATTATTAATAGTGATGACACATGAAAGTCTATCCTTTCATAAGAAAGCCTCTTTTCTTTTGTACATTATATCCATTAGGACTCATTTATTTTTTACGAAACCCACCCTTTTGCTTCCGCCGGCGACGAGGAGTGGGGTTTTTGTTATCTTTTTCTAAAATTTGTTTCCTAAAAACATACGCAGAAATTTTACGTACAATGGTTTTCACAAATACTTTTAGAAGTTCAAACAAAACTCCATTAGAGATAGTTTTATAAAATTTTTCACCACTAGCCGTAAAAATATCTTATAATCTATATATATAACAAATTAATGTATTAGGGGTAGATAAAATGCCAGTTACACTCGAACTTATTCTTTTCATTCTTATAGCAATTAGTGCTGTTGGCTATTTAATAAAAGAATTTCAAAAAACTAGGAAACGAACACTTGGAATTTCACTAGAATTTTTAGTTCTTTTCTGGTCAATATGGAGAATATCAACTATTATAATCTAATTTATAAAACATAAATTCCTTCGAATGAAGTGAAACTCTAATCAGCGGGAGTTTTATGGGATAAATTTACCAGTATTTTTACCACAACATTCATGTTAAAATCCCTTGTGAGTACGACATAACTCGACCTTATGAAGCTCCGCAGCTTTTATCGCGGAGCTTTTTTTATTAAAATTAACGCTTTTGTTCACTTTTTTGATACATTTACGAAACATTCATATGTTACGTTATATAAGTCCTTTTTTAAATCTTATTCATTCTAGCAAAAAGTCCTAGTCCCCCTAGGGCTTTTTTGCATTCAAACAATGAGTTGTATTTTTTCTCAATAACCGAAACTACTTAACATGGTAAAATAATAATCGGACTGGCATTCAATACCATATTACAATGGATCAAATCGCAAAAAGGCACCTTAGGGTGTCTTTTTTATAGAGAATCAGTTTAAAAACTAAAAATAAAAGAACCTCAATAAATGAGGTTCAAAAAATCTACTATTTTAAATTACCTTCGTAAAAAGCAACTCCATTTTGAACATGTTTTAAGTACCACGTAATCGTCCCGCCACAAACATTTTCATTAAAGCTATTAGCATATACTCCATTTGAGTAATAAAGAGTTCTTTTGAATTTACCATTAGAATACTCATAAGGAATTGAGCATGTTGCTTGCTTCGGAGAGCTCACAGCTTTTTGCGTATCAGCTGAAGCTGCACCAATTCCCCCTGTTAATGCAATACCTGTTGCTACTGCTCCTACTACTAATTTCCTGAACATAATAAATCCCCCTTTAATAATTTTTATAGCTTACAACTTAAATGTATCACTTTTGTAATTTATGTAAATATCTTGAATATGCAGAAATATTTATTTAATTATTGGTAATATTAGGATTTTATTTTATCAAATGGATAATAGAGGGATTAGAAAAGCATGTAAAAATACAGATAAGTTTATATTAAATGAATGTGGTTCAAGTCGGCGAAAGGAACTTTTGGTGTCTTTTTTTGTACATAAAAAAATCTCACCATCTTATAGAAACGATAAGCCCTTTAAAACAATAATTGCAACTATATTAATTTTACATTACATTAAGGTTAGAGAATGTTCTTATATTAATAAAGTGCTAAATAGTAGGTGGAAAAATGGAATTTAACGATTTGGGTATTACCATTAAAGAACTTAGAATTAAAAAAAATATATCACAATCCGAATTATGTCATGGAATATGTTCACAAAGTCAAATTAGCAAGATTGAAAAAGGTATGATTTATCCATCTAGTATATTGTTATATCAACTATCAGAAAGACTTGGTATTGATCCGAATAACATATTTGCACTAACTCAAAATAAAAGATTAAAATATGTAGAAAATGTAAAATACGTAATAAAAGATTGCTTAAAGCAAAAACAATATAAAGAACTTTATGAAATAGTGAAAAAAGAGAAAAACTTAAATAATTTTCAAACAAAAGAAGAGAAACAATTTCTAATATGGCATGAAGCAATTGCTATATTTATGGTGGATAAATCATTAAAAACTGCTTTAGATTTTTTAAATAATGCATTAAAACTGACTTTAACTAATTCTGATTTTTTATCAGAAAGAGAAATAGATATTATGCAAACAATGGCTATATTTTATGCGGAAAATAAAGAATATGAAAAAAGTATTAATATATTAAAAAGATGTTTAACTAATTTTAATAAGTTAGATTTTCCTAGAGATAAAGAAATTAAATTAAAAATCATGTTAAATTTAGCAAAATGTTTAGACTTCACATATCAACATGAAGAGGCAATAAAATACCTTGATAAGGGCATCAAATTAGCAATTAATCTAAATACTTTATACCTATTAGGTGAACTATTCTATTTAAAAGGTCAGTATTTATTAAAAATTAAACAACATAATGTAGAAGATGTTATTTATAACTGGAAAAAAGCATTGTTTATATTTGAACTAACAGAAAAAGAATATTATACAAAAACGCTACCAGATCAACTTACTGAAATACAAAATAAAAAAAACTCATAATTTCGTAAAAACTACTTACAAATCCCACAGAAAAAATCCTTATAGCTTTTAAACTTAGATCGATAATATTAAAATAATTTAAGTCGGCGGAAGGCACCTTTTGGTGTCTTTTCTTTATTTTTACAAGGAGCTGTTCAATTAATTCTTAAAAACATAATAGGAAACATTGTTTTATTTATCCCATTTTCATTCATGCTATATATAAAATTCGTTAATAAATCCACCTCAAACATACCTATATGCATAGGAGTATGTTTGAGGTGGAACTCCTTCAAATACTAGTTCCTTTTATAAGCCGTTTTTTTGATGTAGATGACATTATTCTCAATACAATAGAATGAATTATTGGAACATATTTAGCAATATATATCAAAAAACAATATTAAGAAACCCCCTCCACCTTAAGGTAGAAGGGATCTTTTAATTTCTATTTCAAACTACCTAAAATTTCCGTAAAGATAACCCCAAGCGTATGTGCACCTGCATCTGGATATCCTAAACTTCTTTCACCAACTACCGCTCCTCTGCCGAATGATCTTTCAACGATAAATTATATGCCTTGAAGTGCTACTTGCAACATTCAATTCAGATATACGACAGTAAAGAATACATCATCACGGTGTCAGCAAGCAAAAGTGTATTCTGCATTTCTGAAAACAGTAGATGGCAGATTATGACCTACTGAATCTGCTAAGAAAGAATATACAAGAACATCCTTAACATCCTCTTTATTTCCACTAATGATGACATCAAGAAAATCTTCTATTTGGAATTCTGGAGTAAATAACACAATCTTAGTTGTTCTGTTTGGTTCTAAAGAAACAAAAGTACGAGAGATTTCAACTAATTCATTTTGAGTTGGGAAAAAAGTGTTTCGACTTCTCTTAACAGTTACCGTCACATTACTAGTATGGCAACGCGAATCATTGTTTAGCATAATGTTGAGAGCAGTTGGAATAATCCCATTTTCAGAGACTGGAACTCGGAACACTCCAGTAGATTTATGGGCCATATAATCACATCCTTTCAAAATAAAATATATTTACAATATATTAGATGCAAAAAACGTTCATTTTGATATGGACAAATTACATGATTAATATATCTATAATAACCCTCGGTATTACAAAAGATTAACAAATATCGCGAGAACCAATCGAATGTATATTAAAAGTAAAAAGAATAAGTTGTCTAAAAGACCCCCTATTTTGAGCCAATAATGAGACATTATGTTAATCTTATATGTATAGCTGCACAAAATTGAGAAACTTAAGGAGACAGATAAATTTTATGAGAAAATTATCTATATTACTTACTTTCATTCTAGTATTAGTCAGTGTTACGGCTGCTTGCACACAAGATAAAACAGATAGTGCCGTTGAAAATGGTCCAATAGAAGAACCAACCGCAAAAAATGAAAATGAAGAATTAATAAATTTTGAAGAAAAAGAAGAGATGAGCCGCTTGGAACAAGGTATTTTATTAGTTGGCGAGAGTGTTAAGGGAGGCTATTACTTGGCCGCTGTTCAAAGTGCATATTTAAATGCTAGCAACGATTCCGCCATTGTTAATGTCTCTGTAAAAAATGTACGAGGGCAAACGATTGGACTATCAGAATTAAAATATAACTTAAAAGATGAAAAAGACGGAAAGATCTATAAAGGAAAGGTACTTGATCAAAACCCTTCTGATATACAAGTTAAACCAAATGAAACGGTAGAATTGAAAATAGCTTTTGAAGTACCACGTACCGCAGATGAATATATGTTTTATATTGAAAGCTCTTTAGACCCTCTACAAACATACTGGAAAATTGATAAGCTGCAATCACAAACAAACTAAGTCTAAAATAAGCAAAAAGCAATGAAAAATTTGATATAGATACAAATGAATACTATATAAACGTAAGACCATCGATTTAATGAATCGTTGGTCTTTTTCAAAAAATGCCCCATTAAAAACTAAGAGATAAAAAAGAACTAATCTCTAGAAGAGATTAGCTCAATATATCCAAAGCTATTATGGTACATAGTTTTATGAGCAAACGTTATATAATGTTGTATGGGATACATAACCTGTCATCCCTTTATATGTAACTTTTAACCACTGTTTAGAATTACTGTAATGACCTTGAACATATTCACCAGTTACCCATGTTCCAGTAATTTTCGTACCATCATTAAATGTATGTAAGACAGGTGAATCGACAGTATAACCACTGCGCATCTTTGCACCATATACACCTACCGTACCTCCCTTTGCACAAGCTGCTACTACATTTTCATTTTCAGTAGCATTCGTAGCCGCGAAAGCAGAGCCGTTAAATGTAAATAAAGTAAATATAAAAGCTGTTAGTACTGTACAAATAGATAAACGACGTAACAAAATAAATTCCCCCTTTTTTTATAATTTACTTCTTCACAAATGATTATCTTAAATATTCTAACTATTTTCAATATATTAATGTTGAGAAATATTAGTTGTATTTTTGAAATAAGATTTTATCAAAAACAGTAACAAACTCATATTTTACTGAGAAAGAACCGAAAGAAGTCTTCTACATATCAACTATATAAAAATCCCTCCACCTTAAGGCAGAGGGACTTTCTAATTATTATTTCAAACTACCCGCAATCTCCGTAAAGATAACTCCAAGTGCATGTGCACCTTCATCTGGATAGCCTAAGCTTCTTTCACCAACTGTACCGGCGCGGCCCATGCGAGCTACGATTTCTTTCGTGTACTCTGCGCCTTTAACGGCTGCTTCTGCACCTTTTTCAAAGGCAGTTTTTACGTCTACTTCGTTTGAGGCGCTATCTAACCAAGAATCTACACATGGAGCAAGTCCGTCAACTAATGTTTTGTCACCAACTACCGCTCCTCTGCCGAATGATCTTTCACCGATAGATTGTATGCCTTGCAGTGCTGCTTGCAACATTTCAGCGAATTCTTTCACTGTTAACTCACGCTTCTCGCCTGCTGCTTTACTAGCTGCGCGGAATGCTCCGCCCCAAATTGGACCAGAAGCGCCGCCGCAATGTTCCATAATAATCATCGAACAACCGTCAAGGAATGATCCAATCGTTACATTTTCTTGTTCTACAATCGAATGCCACTCACGTTTTAATTGCTTAAATCCTTTTGCAACACTCATTCCGAAGTCGCCGTCACCTGCATGTGTATCTAACTCACAAAACGGTACTTCATTTTTAATAATAATATCGCTCATTTTATCAACGAGATAAATCATGTTATTTAATGTAATGACATTATTTTTAATAACAGCGTGCTCTTCCGCTGTTTCTATTTCAAATGAAACTTCCTTCTCTTCTGCCTCTTCAAGTACATTCACGTACTCTACACTTTCAACTGGTCCATCTACTTTAAACGCAGGTGTATTACATTCTTTAGATAGTAATGTTTTTAGCTCTTCATCTAACTTCATTACCGTTAAAGACATACCAGCCATATCAATACTTGTCATATAGTTACCGACGAATACTCTATTAATTTTAATGTTTCTAGCTGCTAGTTCTCTCGTAACGGCGTTGTTAAATAAGTAAAGTTCTTGCAGTGGTGTTCCGCCAAAACCGTTAACTAGAAGTGCGATTTCCTCGCCATCTTTTACTCCTAAATCTTTCATTAAATCATTTGTCATACGGTTAGCTAATTCATCAGCCGACAGCATTTTTTCACGCTTAATTCCTGGTTCGCCGTGAATACCTACGCCGTATTCCATTTCATCTTCCGCAAGTGTGAAAGTAGGTGATCCGCTCGCTGGAACTGTACAAGACGTTAACGCTAAACCGATTGTGCGCACGTTAGCCGCTGCTTTTTCTGCTACAGCTTTCACCGCTCCTAAATCCATACCTGCTTCCGCTGCTGCGCCGGCAATTTTATGAACTAAAATAACTCCCGCAACGCCGCGGCGTCCTACTGTATATAGGCTATCTTCTACCGCAATATCATCGTCCACTTTTACGTAGTCGACTTCAATTCCATCTTCCGTCGCTAAATGCGCACCGTTTTTGAAATTCATAATATCGCCGCTATAATTTTTAATAATTAGTAACGTACCTTTTTTACTAGCTGTTTCTTTAATTGCTTGATATACCTGAATTTGTGAAGGTGACGCAAACACATCTCCGCACACTGCCGCATCTAACATTCCTTTTCCGACTAATCCTGCATGTGCCGGCTCATGACCACTACCGCCGCCGCTAATTAACGTTACTTTATTTTCGTTCATTTCTTTCTTCTTAATGACTTTATGTTTTTTCAAAAGCTCAAGCTCTGGGTGAGCCATAACCATTCCGTTACACATTTCCATTACTAATGTTTCTGGTTTGTTTATAATCTTTTTCATTGTAGTTCTCCCTCAATTCCTTTAATATATTGTGATATATTTGAAATCTTCTTCTTACTACTCATGTTAAAATGAAAGCGTTTTATAGTAAACGGACAAAATGGACAATCTGTCTAAAGACACCGCTCTCATTTATAGATAGGATTTTTATATTAATAACATTCTAGGGATGATTCAGATGACCTCTTCTATAATTTCTAAAAAGATAATCGCGAACTCATTGAAGTATTTAATGGAAACAGAGTCGTTTCATAAAATATCAGTGAGCGATATTATGTTACACTGTCAAATGCGTAGGCAAACTTTTTATTATCATTTTAAAGATAAATTTGAACTATTAAGCTGGATTTATAGAGAAGAAACGAAGGAAAACATTATCGATTTTCTTGACTATGAAACGTGGGAAAACATTTTCGATTTATTATTTGATTACTTTTATGAAAATCAAAAATTTTACCGAAATGCTTTTAAAGTTATTGAGCAAAATTCGTTTAATCACTATTTATTTGAGCATACGAAAAACTTATATATGAAGATTATTGATGAATTATCTGTGAGCTGTGGATTCAGCCTTTCTGATGAGACTAAAAATACGATTGCCTCCTTTTATAGTCACGGCTTCGTTGGAACGATAAAAGATTGGATTGAAAGCAAGTGCGAAGTAGATCCATCCGTTATGTCTTCTCTTATGAAAAATATGATAAACAATCAATTACTACTATTACTTGAGCAATCAGCAAAGTAATTAAAGGGTGGCAAAAGCAATGAAAAAGATTATGAATGATGTACAAAATATCGTTCAAGATATGCTGCATGGCTTTTATTTTGAACATAACGACAAAGTAAATTACGATGAAACAAATAACATCATTTATGTAAAAGATATCGAAAAAATGAAGCAAGACGTCGCTATTATAAGCGGCGGTGGTAGCGGACATGAACCTGCTGATATTGGTTATGTAGGAAAAGGTATGCTTACAGCGGCAGTAAACGGCAATATTTTCACTCCGCCTACAGTGGAACAAATTGTAGCGGCAACCCGCCTCATACCAAAAGATAAAAGTATACTATTCATCATCAAAAACTTTAAAGATGACGTAGAAAACTTTCTAGCAGCAAAGCAAATTGCTCAAGAAGAAGGAAGAAAAGTTGACCATATCATCGTAAATGACGATGTTTCAATTGAAGATGATGCTTCTTTTAATAAAAGAAGACGCGGCGTAGCTGGCACTGTTTTCGTTCAAAAAATACTTGGTGCGGCCGCTCTTGAAGGTCACTCTTTAGAAGAACTAACAACAATTGGCCGTTCTGTTACAGAAAACTTACACACATTAGGAGTTGCTCTTTCACCTGCAAACGATCCAGTGAAAGGAAAAGCTTCCTTCACATTAACCGAAGATGAAGTCTTTTACGGCGTCGGTATTCACGGCGAAAAAGGTTACCGCAAAGAAGCACTATCCTCTTCTGAAATATTAGCGATCGAACTAATGAACAAACTAAAAAGCATTTATCGCTGGAGAAAAGGTGACAACTTCGCTATCCTTATTAATGGACTCGGCGCAACTCCATTAATGGAACAATACATTTTCGCAAACGACATTCGCCGTTTGTCTGAACTTGAAGGATTGCAAGTGACATTCGTAAAGGTTGGTACGCTGTTGACTTCTTTAGATATGAAAGGTGTTTCGCTCAGTTTGCTTAAGGTAGCGGATTTGGATTGGATGAAGTGGTTGAAAGCGGATGTTAGAGTGGGTAATTGGTAAGTAAAAATCATGATGATAAAAGCCTTTAACTATAACAAGTTAAAGGCTTTTTACAAATTGAAATATCGCACGAGCGTTCAAAAGAAATTCGTAATCACCTCACTGAATGATGACAGGTCTTCCAAATAAAGCTGGATGATAAATTAACATCGCCCCTACAAATGAACACACTAAACAAAAAACAGCCTCATATTTTATAACTAGAGAAGAGTTGGTATCAAGCTTTTTCCCCTCTCTTCTTAATATCATTTTAAAAGCTCTATATAATAAATATCCAATAATCGCCCCGAGAGTGTTCGTAAATAAATCATCAATATCTGTAATTCTATTATTTAGTAATTGATTTAACTCAATTGCCAATGAAAAAAAGAATCCTGCACATACGGTGTTTTTCATTTTTCTAAAATGCGGCCAAATCATCGGTAATAAAAAACCTAACGGCATAAACAGTACGATGTTCAAAAGATACGTAGTACTACCTGCCGTATCAAATAGAGTCAAATTGATTTGACTTACACGAATCCACGTTTCATATCTACTTATATCCCGTACAGTCGCGATCTGCGTCACCCTATACACTAACGAAAGGTAGAATAGAAAAACATATACCCATAGAAAATGCCGAATAGATATGTTTCTTTTCGCTTTAAAATAAAATCCAATTTGAAACACAATACAAAAAATAATCGTAAAAAAATACGTATACAAATAATTAATCAAAACTCCTGTATCCATGTAGAATCCCCTAACTTTACATTTTCATCTATGACTTTGTCTTTTTTAGTCTCCTTCATGATGTAACTCATTTATAGGATAGGAAAAACTTTTAAAATAAAGAGTGGGGTAAACATAAAATTTTTCTTAAATCTTCAGTTTGGTTTTATTATTACTCTTCTTAGGCATCCGCCATTGATAGCTAGGCAACAACATGCTTAAACCTAACAATACTATCATTTTTGCACGTAATCCTCGTAGTACTTTAACCGATAAAGCATATATAAAATCATGTGACTCGTTTGTTCAGTTAAAACATGAAATTAATAAATATATGACGTACTATAATCACTCTTGCTATCAATGGAATTTAAAGAAGATGACTTCTGTTTGCATACAGAAATCATCTTTTTTAGGTTGCCTAACTTTTTTTAAAATGTCCTTTACAAAGGGTACAGATCAAGAACACCTTATTCCTATTCGAGGGGATCAACTATACCTTCTTCCCTTAAAATCACACAAACCCATTTACAAATCTATAAAAGTAGATATAATATCCTTATGGAACCTTCATTAATTTATAAAGCATTGTCAAATGAAACAAGATGTCAAATTCTATCATGGTTAAAAAATCCAGAAAACCATTTCGACGAAAAACCTTATTTAGAACAAGGGATTAATTTTCAGATTGGAGTGTGTGTAGGAGATATTCAGCTTAAAACTGGCTTAGCCCAATCGGTTATTTCTAGTTATTTATTAACTATGAAAAAGGCAGGACTACTAGACTCTGACCGAATTGGAAAATGGACATATTATCGTCGAAATGAAAAAACAATACAAGCGTTTTCTGAATACGTTCAAAATGAATTATAAAGTAAAAGCAAATAATCAACCTACCATTGATTATTTGCTTTCACACATTCTGCTTTTATATAGCTGCCCAATACATTCTTTTTAAAACTTCGCTACCTATAAAAGAAAGAAACATAGAAAGGAGCATCTTTTTTAACATATCATATCTAGTTATTTAGATATCTGTGTTTGTGTTTAACATTACATAATTCTATTACTATTGACATCCAATCATGCTCATTTCCTTGTTAATAAATCGATTTCACTTTCAAAATAATAAGAAGAATGGAGAGTTTTACAAATGAAAAAAGTAAGTCCTTTACTTATTCTTACACTAGCAATAGGGGTGTTTGGAATTATTACTACCGAGATGGGTATTGTCGGTGTATTACCACAAATCACTCAGAAATTTGGCATTTCAACTGCACAAGCAGGGTTTTTAGTAAGTATATTCGCACTAGTCGTTGCTATTTCTGGTCCGTTTTTAATTCTGCTCGTCTCTAGTATTAATCGTAAAATAATTTTATTAATAGCAATCTTTGTTTTTGTTATTTCAAATATAATTTACGCTTATACAACACAATTTGAAATCATGCTTATTTTTCGTATTTTACCTGCAGCACTTCACCCACTCTTCTTTTCAATCGCTCTTGTAACTGCTGCTAAACTTGTCCCTCCTGAAAAGAGTGGTCAAGCGGTTACAAAAGTTTTCATGGGAATTACGGTTGGCTTTGCACTAGGTGTACCATTAACCTCTTACCTTGCAGATCAATTTTCATTAGAAATTGCTTTCTTATTCGGAGCGCTTATTAACGCCCTTGCATTCATTGGAATACTAATCTCACTTCCTTCTATGCCCGTTAAAGAAAAAATGTCTTTCGGCAAACAAATTCGTATACTCGGCAAACCAGGATTATGGTTAAATATTTTAACTGTCACATTCCTTTTTGCAGCCATGTTTTCCGTATACAGCTACTTCGCCGAATACCTTGCGAAAGTAACTTCCATGAATGGATCGCTCATCAGTATCATGCTATTCATATTTGGTATAGTTATGATTTTAGGCAATCATTTATTTGGTAGTCTTCTGCAAAGAAGCATAGTAAATACAGTAATATCGTTCCCTATTTTATATTCTATTGTTTACATATTGGTTTATTATTTAGGTCCTTATCTTGTTCCAATGATTTTTATGGTATTCATTTGGGGAATCGTGCATGCTGGTGGATTAATTGTTGGTCAAACATGGTTAATAAGTGAAGCAAGAGAAGCACCCGAATTTGGTAATAGCCTATTCGTTTCATTCTCAAATCTTGGAATTACTCTAGGAACAACTATTGGAGGCTGGTTCATTTCAAACTTAGGTATTCATCAACTTATTTGGAGTGGATTTATATTTACACTACTTTCATTTCTATTAATTATAATAAAACTAAAATTTTTCACTTCTAATAACCTAGCTTCATTATCAAGCTAGTACATTTTCAGTTCCAAACTGGATAAAAAACATTATACAGTGAAACTTTAATCAGCTCTCACCAATCGGGCGTTTATGGGCAGCCCGGCAAATAGTGGGATAAATTCTATATAAAATACTGGTTATTCTTCTTATAAGATTTTATAAACTATAAAGTATGACACTCAGAGCCTTTAGCTATAAATACAAGTTAAAGACTTTTTATATAAAAACAGCTTTAAAAGGTGCTAATTTTATGGAACATCATCAAAATAGAATACTAAAAAAAGGCTCCATTGCTGGAGCACTCAAAAAATAATATAACTAAACGAATTAAAACAAGGAACAGACAATTAAAATATACAAATAAAACATAAATAAATCTATATATATGTAATATTACATATAAAAATCCTATTTATCACTGCTATAATAAACTTACTCGATGATTGTTATATTATTCATAGGTTAAAAGCAATAAGTTACCTTCTTAACACCAATTTACAAATAAAAAAAGACATCTTAATTGATGTCTTTTTTTATTTTCCAAAGGACCTGCTCAATTATTGCGTAAAAAACATAAAGTAATTTGAATCCGTTAAAATACATGAGTGTACCCTTGTTTTCCCCTCTTATTAAAAGGAGGAACTATTATGGGTTTTGGTGGTAGTTGCGGCGAAGGCTGCGGTTTTGCTGGAGGATTTGCTTTATTAGTTGTACTGTTTATTTTATTAATCATCGTTGGAGCTTCTTGCTTCTGCTAAAAAACTATCAGAAAAGACACTCTTATATGGGTGTCTTTTCTTTATAATAAAGTGAAACTTTATTCCTCCGCATCCCTCATACTGTAATACCCCAAATTAATAATAACCAAGAAATACCCACCCATAATTCCGGCAGCGAATGTCCACATGAATTCATGGTGTTCAATTTCATACATAATAATCGCACCTAGTATTGCGGCTGCAAACCGATTTATCATTCCGAGCATCGGTGCTTTTTCTTTTTTTACAATGCTATCTCCGAACTTTTCAATACGCCTTCCTAAAATCCAGGCGCAGTACATACTCACCAAAAGGCCAATGCTTATCCCTACAAACTGGGCTGAAAAAGGTGTCACGAGCCAGCCCAATAACATTACGCCTAGCAAACAATACATTTGTATGTTAAACGATTTTAGTGCCATACGAATCATGTTATTCTCCTTTATCTTTCTCATTGTAATTCCGTATCATCAGTCCAACCTTCCAGGCTTCAAGCTTTCAGCTATATCTTTTTTAAAATGAGGGAATTTGATTTTGCTCACCATTAAATAAGCGAGTGCGCATGTACCAAACGCCACGGAAACTGGATTCTTTAAAAAACATAAAATGAGGAGACACATTGCCGCAAATGGAATCGGCATGCCGATAAAGGTCGGGAGTTTGCTTTGCTGTGTGTTAAATCTTGCAAGCCGAAGCATTCCGCAAATACTATAAGCAAGCGCACATATCATCCCGATAGACTGCAAATCTTTTAAAGCGACACTATATGCAAGAATAGACGGTGCCACACCAAAAGTAACTAAATCCGCAAATGAGTCCAACTCTCCACCAATTTCTGAAACAGAATCCAGTTTCCGAGCGACCATGCCATCAAAAAAGTCAAACAGCATACCTGTAATAATAAAAACTGCTCCCAAATAAATATCGTGAACGAAAAGAGCGTAAATAGCTAAAAGCCCACATACAAAATTTGCTATCGTAATCATATTTGGTATGAAACTCATAATGCACTTCTCCTCCTTTCTACTAATTGCTTCATCTAAGTTCTTACTCATTACAATCAAGATCCTTCTGCTTTTCTTCCAATATCACTTTATTTATTTTCGTTAACGTATCTGTCATTTGCTCTAGGGCGTTTATATCGATTTTAGAAAAATATTTCTCAATTAATACATCATCTAACTCAGACAACCGCTCTATATACTTACTACCGTTTGGACCAAGTGTAAGAAAATACTCCCGTTTATTATTAGGGTTTACTTGTTTTGAAATCATCTTCTGTTTCTCCAATTTCGATAAAACTTGGCTAACGGCACTTTTTGATACATTAAAAGTAGTCGCAATGTGATTTGCCGTCGTGTTTTCATTTAAATTAATATGAAATAGCATGCTCTCTTGCTGTCCTGTAAGACCGAACTCATCTTTTAACTCCTGGAATAGTAAAATGTAGAATTCATTATAAGCTCGGTTCATTTCATTAATTACTTCTTTATACGTTCTAGTCATAGCGTTATTCCTCCATGCTTTTATTTCGTTTCACTCTATAGTTAAGTTTACTTAACTTAACTATAGTATACCGTTATGTTCGTGTAAAGGGAAATATAACTCTACACTTTACTCACAATGATACAAAAAAGAAGACACTCTTCTAAAACAAGTTAAGTCCCTTCTTCCTCACCGCTTCCTTCATCCAAATACCCGATTAATCGTTCTGAATAATCAAAAAGAAAATCAATTAAATTCCATATAGACCCATTACTGGTTAAAATGTTATAATGGAATTACCCTACATAGTTACTCATAGCCAGACTGAGGAACTAGCGTCTTATTAAGTAATGCGCATAACTAAAATAAAAAAGACACTTTACGGTGTCTTTTTTATTTATATTCCTAGGAATTATCTCTTTTATAAACAGACTCTATCAAACAGTAAAGGAGACAAACAGATGGAACATCCTGTTGCAAGAGAATTACGTTTTATACGGGTATGTCTTATCATTTTGATTATTGTCATTGCATTCTGGAACCGGGAGAAAACTGTGGAAATTACTGATCACGGTAGCGATCCTATTTTAAACACCAGCAATATGACCCAAGTTGGTGAGAATACATTTGCATACAAAGACGAATCGAATCAAATTAAAATATTTAAGTTTAATCCAGATACAAATGAAATAAAATTAATAAAAGAGTTTTATGCTAACGAATATTAATTACATGAATTAAATAATTCAAATCTGTAGAAGACACTTTAAAGTGTCTTTTCTTTATGAACTACAAAGTATGAGGACCCAAGCCATTAGCTGCAATTACAACTAAGGCTTTTACTATATAAAAAATAAAACATAGTAAGAATAGAATACTCACTTAAATTATTTTTCACTTCACAAACTACATCCAAAAAGTTGGATAACTTCTTTTACTACTCATATTATTAACGAATAAAGCAATAACTACAATAACAACGGAGCCAATTAAAACTGGTGTTACTAAATAACTCCAACTATTTGCCCCTAAAATAACGATAATCGGATCGGCGCCTGCCGGAGGGTGCGTCGTTCTCGTTAACATCATAACGGCTATTGCCATCCCCACCGCTAAAGCAATTGTCCAATATTCATTCCCAAACAAATGATATATTGATAGACCAATGAAAGTTGAAATCAAATGTCCTCCAATAATATTACGCGGCTGAGATAATGGCGCATTCCAAACTCCAAACGCTAATACACAACTCGCACCAAATGGAGCCATTAATAATTCTGTAGAGGTTATGCTCGTTAAATATGTTAAGGTAAGAATTGTTAAACCCCCCCCTAGTAGTCCCGTTAAAGAGTCCTTTACATTTACTTGTAATGGGCTTCTTCCTTTCCCTTTCATTTTTGTAAAATATCGTACACTTATTGGTTGAGGATCTTTCTGCTTAGTTACTGTTATATTATCCATCGTTCTCCTCCTTTATTTACCAACAATTATAACTCGACATAACTAACCTGTAAATATCAATTTAAGGGGTTAGTTCTAAAGTACAAAAAAAGAATCAACTGTTATAAGTTGATTCTCTAAACTTCTTCAAATTTTCGATCCTGAAATTTTGCTACCTTTTTCCGGTTCCCACATATTTTCATAGAACACCATTTTCGTTTTCCACTCTTATCTATAAATAATAAAACACAGTCAGGATTTGAACACCTTTTAAGGGAAATAAGCTTATTTTCTGCTATTAACGTTAAAGCGTCAAATGCAATTAACGATGCGAGTACATCCTCGATTTCTCCAACTGGGATAGATACTAGCTGCTGTTCAATGATTTTATATGTAAATGGTGCCTTCTCAATTTGTTTTTCTAAATACGTAATAAAATCATTAGAAATTTCTTGCTGATCAGCAATTGCCTCAAACTGTTTTCTCAATACTTCTCTTACCTCTAATATGCTAGATGTAACTTGATCCATTCGCTTCTGAATTCCTATAAGTGTTTTTTCATTCCAAAAAGGAAGATTAACCTTTATTACATGTAGCCATTCTAATACATCTTCATCTGTTATTAATAAATCATAACGTTGTCCACGCCTAACTAACTCTGTATTTACTAAATCTAATGAGAGATTTCCCGATATAAGCGGGAATTGTTTTGTTTCCTGCATGTACTCATCACCTTCTCTTTAAACAATCATATTCCAGATTAATACAGCAGTGCAACTTTTTTATAAACTACAAAGTATGAAGATTAAAGCCTTTAGCCATAATTACGACTAAAGGCTTTTTGTATGTAAGTAAATGAAAAAGGAGCTAATTTTATGGAACATAATAAAAATGGAATGCTTGCTTTAATTGTTTTATTTTTAGGATTAGTGTTTTTTGTTAGTGGAATGGTTTATCATTTATGGGGCTCATTTTAATTTCAACTTTTAGACAGATAAATAATTCGAATCAGAGAAACGCACAAATCTTTCCCTTTTCCTTCCAAAATCAATATAATAAGATATAAAATGTAATACATATAAAGACAAATATATATAGCACTCATTAAAAGTGCTTCTATTTTGGAAGGAAGAAACAAACGATGAACAAAAAGTTATTAGCATCATTATTATGTAGCACATTCTTGTTTGGAGCATCGGCTTGCAGTTCACATGATGCGCCTGCGAAAAATGAGCAGGCGACTTCTAAAAAAACAGAGAATGACAAACTTAGCAGCAAGGATCCGCAAAAAGAACTTCCTACCAATGTAGATTCCTCTGATGTATACATGTCAATGGGATCTGCCGAGTCATTAGATGTTCTAGGGACTGGAGAAGTTAAAGCACAAGGTGTCTTTAAAGTATTAGACATCGCCGTTTATAATCGTAAAGAAGAACCCATTACACTAGATATTAACAACTTTAAATTAATTGATGGATTTGGAAGAGAATATCACATTTCCAATGAATATCAGTCAGTACTTAAAGCTGCAAATATCTCCACATTCAAATTTAATATTGTTAATCCTAATGAAAGTTCGGAAGGAAACATTGTATTTGATGTACCGAAAAACACGCAAGGATTAACTTTAAAAATTAATAATGATAAGTTAGATAAAGAACTCCAATTAAAAGTGGAATAGGCCAATAAATGCGTCTCCCTTAACATTCTCTACCGACATAAAAAAGTACAGTCTTTTCTACAGCAGACTGTACTTTTTTATTTATCATTTCACATAACATTCCCTAATTTTTTTGACTAGATGCTCTCCAATCACGAAAAGATGTTGGGCGTCCAGAAAAAGCTCTTTGCTTTGTAACAGATGGTTTTTCTTCAGGAGTCATTGTTTTTTCTTTAAGAGTCGCTGGTTTTTCTTTAAGCGTCACTGATTTTTCTTCAAGAATAGTCACAGCTGTTTGCATTTTCTCTAACTGTTCTTTCAACAATTGTTGTTCAATCTTTAAATCCGTAAGTAAACGTAAAATCATCTCAGAATTAGCCATAAGATCCTCCTTCCCCCAATACACAGAATAAAATACAATATGTAGCAGACGAAATACCGGTGACAAAAATAAGGTCGTCAACTCTTTTTAACTTCCAAAATCCTTTTATTTTTTTAAGGACCTGCTCCATTCACCCTTAAAAACATAAATTAAATTAAATCCATTATTAAATGGTCTTTATGGAAGGAGGAGTTAATATGGGCTATGGAGGTAGTTGTGGTGGAGGCTGTGGTTTCGGCGGCGGATTTGCCTTACTTGTTGTGCTCTTCATCTTATTAATCATCGTTGGCGCTAGCTGTTGGGGCGGCGGATTCGGCTGCTAAGGAGAGGCACTCTTGAGAGTGTCTTTTTTTTGATATGTGGCTTGTATACATATTGTTCAAATCTATATATTTTTTAAAAATATAGATTTAAAGCATATTTCTCAATGAATAAAACAACTTAACATGGTAAAATAATATTTGGATGGGAGTCCAATATATTATTAAAATTAAGATGGTTCAAGTCGAAGGAAGGCACCTTAGGGTGTCTTTTCTTTATGACTTCTATCATCAACAAAGGGTGATACAAACTATTACATATGTTTGTACCACCCTTTATTGATGCGTTTAGACTTCACAGGTGTTGAAGTTTTAGACTTCTCCCTTAGTGTACCCATCTTATTAGAACATCCTGTAATCTGTAGACAAAATGTAGCTAATAAAAACAATATTAATAATTTCTTCAATAAATCCTCCTACATACATAAAACACCATATGTTACAAAACAAACATAACATCAACTCTTCATAAAAACAATATAATCCTCGGTCCTTAAGCTATCTCTTAACATAGGAGTACCGCCACATATCCATTTTTAAAATATCCCCTACTTAAGGAATTTGTAAGTATCAAGTAAGAAAAACGAGAACTTTGTTTCGTATAATCAAAATATAAAGTGAAGGAAGAAAGATTATTTCTGGGATTAATATGCATGTGACAAGAGAAGAAATCTACGTTTTTTTAGAATAATAATATGAGTATGTCCAAGTTTTGGAGATTGCTTGCAAATATTTTGAAGTTTTCGCACCAGAATTCTAATTACCATACCTGTTTTTTACCATCACATATTGGAGGTTAAAACATGAATAAAAAAAAGAAAATACAAAGATCAGTACTTACCTTTACCCTACTCTTTTCTTTAGGCATTTCATCTTTCCCGCTTACAACAACTATTCACGCAGATACACGCGAGGAACAATCTGCTGAAAAGAAACTAGTCTCTTTAACGGAGCGTACATCATTATTTTTTGAATATCTCCAGCAAGGTAAGTATGCAGAGGCACTCCAGTTGACGTCTGCTGCTTTTCAATCCAAATTTACAGCAAACACATTACAAAACTGGTGGACACAAAGTGGCTGGAGCGGGATAAAAAGCATGGGAATCCCCGTGATAAAAGAACGAAACTTGGTCCATCAGACGGTGGAAATTCCAGCAGCTACCGAAGGAACTACCATACCACTACTCCTTAAATTCACACCTGGCGGGAAAGTAGATGAAATTGGAGAAAGGCCACCCGAGGAATCTTTTACCATCCCCCATCCTAGCTATGATCAACCTAACTCCTATCAAGAACGTGAAATCGTCATTGGAAATTCTACCTATCCGTTACCAGCGACATTAACAGTTCCGAAACATAAGCGTGGTGAAAAGCTGCCCGTAGTTGTTCTTGTTCATGGTGCTGGCATCCATGATCGCGATGCTACCTATTTGGGAACAAAAATCTTACGCGATCTTGCGGTAGGCCTTTCATCCAACGGAATTGCAGTGTTGCGCTATGAAAAACGTACCTTAGAACATGCATTAAAGATGAGTGCAGAACCTGTTACGTTAGATGGTGATACTACAGATGATGCTATCTATGCAGCAAAATCAGCAGCGCAGCAGGAAGGCATTGATCCAAATAATATTTTCATTCTTGGACATAGCCTAGGAGCCGGCACAATGCCGCGTATACTGAGCAAAGCGCCTTCCTCACTTGTCCGAGGAAGTATCTTACTCGCACCACCTGCACGCCCTTTGACTGACATTGCCATTGATCAGTATCAATACCTTGGGGAGTCAAAGGAAGTAATCGATGAATTAAAAAGACAGGTCGCTTTTATCCAGGATCCTGCTTTCAATCCTGACCATCCTCCAGCTGGCTACAATTTTGGGTCACCTCATTTTATGTATGATGTTTCTAGGTGGCGTCCAGTTGAAGAAGCACAATCACGAAAAGAGCCTTTACTCATTTTGCAAGGAGTACGCGATTATCAAGTAACAGTAAAAGATGAATATACAAAATGGCAGAAAGGACTTTCAAACCGCGGGAATGTTCAGTTCAAAAAATACCCGAAATTGAATCATTTCTTCACGGAGGGTGACGGGGAATTAAGTCTTCCTAGTGAATACGAAATTCCTGCTAATGTTCCCGAGTATGTCATCCAAGACATTATTACATGGGTTAACGAGACAAAAAAATAAGAAAACATCAAAAGCCTTCATGCAATCATCATTGCGTGAAGGCTTTTTTGAAACTAGTGATTCAGAGATAGCTATTATAATGGATCAAAACGAAAATTATATTTTTCTACGTACTAAATAAAACGCTAAGGAACCCATAATAACAGGTGCAACGAAGTCAAAGAAATATGAAAAAGAAAAATTAAAAAGAAAAAGAAATGGTATAAGTGTATAGATAACTGCTAGTCCTATAAATAAAGGAATTCCAAATTGAAACTCTCGACATCGTTTAATTTTCCTATATAAGACTTCCCCAATTAGACAAGCTATAAGAGCTGGTATACTACCATAAGTGACGATAGTTTTTATGAACCCCTGTAAAACGTCTGGGTGAATAAAGCTAGGATTAAAAATATATGAAATTAAGAACCATCCAAAAATAAAAGCAAATAGACTTGCAGCATAACTAACTACAAATTTTATCAAAGTAAGCAACGTAATCATCCTCACAATTCCCTAATATTATCTTCATTTTATCATTTTCTCTTAAAAAGATTCCAAAAGGGTATACTTGCCCTTCAGCTTTCTTTTTTAACGCTTGTTCAAGACGTATTTTTTGATGTTATTCTGTATAAAAAACTTTTGGGAGCAACCTGTTCGAAAAATTGATAAAGAATAAGCGATTGAAGGATGAAAATAGAAGACTACAAGGAAAACTGTATGAACAAATATAATGAAACAAGGCTCTTACTTTGTAGCGGTATCCACGAAGTAAGAGCCTTGTTTTTTCTACTCATTTTTTATATCAGTCTTGATTTTCCAATGGAAAGGCACAGAAAATCTACTACAGAAGTTGTGATACCTCTAGGATTAACAAATTCTTTAAATTTCTGTGTACTACGTACAAGCCCTCTACTTTTGGCATGTGCCTCTAATTCAGCTCGAACTTGTATTGTATCCGGAGCCATTCTTTCTAAAGCATGTTCAGAATATTTACGAACATTGATTTCAAGTTTTTAAAACTCATTTATTGTAACTGTAAAATGTGGCTTGAATTTTACTTCGATTGTTTTGTTTTCTTCTGTACCTAGAATGTATAGTGAATCATTACGAGTATATATTTCTTTCACTGATTCCATCTTGGTTTCTATGATACGTTTGTCTTCGTATAGCATTATTAATTCAACTGTTGCATCATAATAGAACATATTCATAACCAGTTCAAATCCAAGTTTATCAATTTTACTATATCGATACGCACCTGCACCTGGAATATAGTAATCTTCTGGTTCGCTTTCGAAAATTTCTAGTAACTCATACTTATCATGTTTAATATCCAATATTCCTCAACCTTTTTGTCATAGATTACTTACTATGCTATTCATTCTATTCTTTTTTCTTTGCGGGAACAACTGTGATAACGTCACCTTTATCATTTATAACTACGTAGCCTTCGTCTCTAACGTATTTCCAAGTACCAGGATTGTCTCCTGGTTTGCGAGTGCCCGTTTTTATAATATCTTCAACTACATTTGGAGTCATTCCTCGAGGATCAACTTTTTTTAATTCTTCCATGTATTTATCTGATCCGAATGTATACCCTTTTCTTTCAGCTCGCTCACGTGCTCGTTTTGTAAGCTCCGCTCGAACTTGAACTGTATCAGGTGCCATTCTTTCAAGTGCATGTTCAGAGTACTTACGTCCATCAATGACGCCGCCACCTCTTGGCATACTCCATCCAATCTCTTCAGTTACCTTTGATACTTTTCCTAAATCCTTCGCTTTTTGCTCTAACTCTCCATATTTACCAAATACTCGACCAATAACTTTAGGAGTGCCACCTACAACTGTAGAAACAGTTCCCCATACATAATCATTCGGCTCATATTTTCTGTCTGTGAAAAATTCTCTTCCATTATAAATTTGTAAACCTTGTTTAATTTGTCCAACAACTGGAATAAAATCAAGCGCCATCGATCCCAATTCATTCGTTCGCTTTTGTTCTTCCAGATATTCTTTCATTTTTTCAGGTGGTACACCAAAATCTTTAAGGCGGGTTGTTAACCCATCCATATTACCAACATTTTTAACAACATTAGACGTATCTATTTTGTAGCCTGAAATCTTATTAGCAGAATCCATCATGTTATTAGCAGCATCTAAACCAGACATAATGTCTGTATGTATTGTTGGAAATGCTTGTTGAGCTTCTGCAACATGCGTTGAAACACTATTAATTAGTCCATCAGCCATTACGGCTTGTTTATGAAGTGATGCCCCAGCCTTCTGTACAGAATCACCAAATTTAAGGAAACTTTGATTTACAACACGCAAATCAGAAGCCATTTGTTTATATTTAGGTAATCTGCTTTTAAACCCTTCATGCATAGCTGTAACTTGCTGGCCGTAGTCCCGAACACCATCTGCTAATTTACTAATTTCACCTTTTGGTAAGGTGCCAACCCATTTTTCTGCTGGTTCAACAAATGTATCATTGATTGTAAGCCAGTATAAATTCGTTTGGTCAACCAGCGCTATCGTGAGTTCAGTTACAGCAGTTAAAGCATCTGCATACCATTCTACCATTTGCTTTTTATAGGATGTCATACTATTTTTATAATCCGTTAAACCATTCACATAGTTTTGAAGGTTAGCTTTATCTTGCTGTACCAAATATTTACCTTGTTGAATTTGTTGAATAATATTACCTGAATCCTGATTCACTTTATCGATAACCATAATACTATCTTTTAGTAGCATTAATTTATGGATTTTCCCAAAATCCTGATTCATCATCTCTAAAGTTGCGATAGTAGAATTGTATTTTTCTCTTACAGCTGGATCAGCTTCTTTTTCATAAATTTTATCTACAGTGTTCTTCAATTCAGATTTTTTTAGTGTGGTTAGTAATTGAGAGACACTTTGTGCAAGTTCACTTGATTCAACTATAACTGTATCATCATTTTTAGTTTCTTTTGCTTTTTTAAAGCGTTCCGAATATTTCTTCATCAATTCAGCAGAAGTTTTTAAATCGTCAATATCTTGACGAATTGCATCTATTTTATTGGATAAAGATTGATCAAATACAACTGCAAATAATTTTTGCACAACGTATGTTTGACCATTGTAGTTCACCTTAAACCATAGAGGACCGTCTTCCCCTACTACTTCAAGAATTTCATCCTTTCTAACTTTTATTGGGTCAAATCCCCTTACAACTGTTCTGGATTTGTAGATATTTTGGTCGAGGGATTGGATTGTTATCCACCCTTTTACCATTTTACCTGTTCTATCAAATTGGAATTGTTTTCCTTTGTAGGTTACATTGTCTTTTTGAATCACACCGTTATCGTCTGCATAATACCAATGGGTAGTTTGAGAGAACCATCCTTTTTGTGCAGCTCCACTTACCGTATCAAAATAGTAGTCCTTTCCGTCTACGGTATTCCATCCTGAAGCTAGATTACCATTTTTATCGAAGAAATAGGTATCCTCCCCTGAACGTAATAATCCAGTATGTTTCACGCCTGGTTTGTCATAATAGTATTTCTTTTCTCCATCTACAACCCAGCCAACCGATTCATTGTTTTTTATACCTGATGTTGCCATGATTGTCCTATATAAGAACACAGAAAATTGCTCTCTTGTGACAAGTCCATTTGGATTAAAATTGCCATCACCAGTACCATTTGTGATTTTATTCCCAGCTAATATTTTGACATATTCGTTAGCCCAATGACCTTTCATATCCGTACCCTTTCGGTTTTAAATCGAATGTTCTGACCAGTACTGCAGACATTTCAGCACGCGTCATATTATTTTTCGGATTGAATTGTTTCTCTACATTTACGCTAAATATGCCCCGTGCAGTAAGTGCCAAAATTTCCTTTTTAAAATTGCTATCACCAATATCAACAAATGGATTATTGGTACTATCTTGCGGTTTTAAATATCGATACAAGAATGCAGCAAGATGTTCGCGAATAATAGGATCCGTAGCACCGAAATATCCATTTCCGTATCCTGTTATAATCTTATTTTCAGCCATATACATCATTTCTTTATATGCCCAGTGGGTTTTAGGAACGTCAATAAAAGATGATGAATTCACTTGACCATTTTGTTCTGCATACGCTGTTCCTACTGTACTGAATAATAAAATACATATCACAGAACTTAAAAATAATTTCTTAATTGTATTCATAATAGATCTCCTATTCAATTTTTAAAAATATAATTGCAAAATCAGCACTTATTTTATCCTTCATTTACGGCGTTTTATATAATTATCAAATTTCTATTCATACTAATATTTCGCATAAGGACAACCTAAGTCATTCTGTCTAAACAATAATTAGTTCATAAGATGTTTCATGTTTTAAATGTAGTAGCCCGTTTATGGAACCTTCTTAATAAACAGTAAAACCAAGTTTTTTAATCTGAAAATCCCTTAGTCTAAAATTCGCATTATGTTGAAGAGATCCATAATAATACTAATCTCCTTTCTCTTTGACGCGGCCTATTTGATTTAAAACTTCGACTTCCTCTGTAAACATTGGTGCATAGGTAGAAAGTAATTAAAATAATGATAATATAAGTCCTATGGTTTTCTTCATACTCGCATCTCCTTATCAATTCGTAAAAAACTTTTTAATTATATATTAGGTTTAATTACTATTAAAATAAAAAAATATAAATATGCATAATTACATATTTACCTTCTCAATAGAGTGTACTCTATTGAGAAGCTTACAAGTTATTGATTTTAAAGGATTTAGAGTTTCTCAAATACACTTATCAAAATCGAAGCGTGGTATTTAATTTCAGAGTGGCCCTTGAAACCCATAATCGTTTCCGTACCCCTATAATGCTATTCATTTTTTTATACATTCCTATCCTGGTGTGGGTTGCAGAGTTTCCGTTTTTTACTGAATTAGCCGAAAAAATCACGCTAAGCAAAAAATATAATAAGCTGTCGATATAGACAGCCCTTTACATAATTATCTTTATTGGAATCAAAATAAGCTTACACATCCAAGCTGTTGATGATAGCTAATATTTGATGATCTGTCCATTTGCCATTAATCCTTATATTTTCTTTCGCTATACCTTCTTTTTTAAATCCCACTTTTTCTAATACACGAATAGATGCTAAATTATCAAGCATCGCTCCTGCTTCAATTCTATGTAACTTTAATTCCCTAAAAGCAAAATCTACAACAAGTTGAAGAGCCTCTGTTGTATAGCCCTTTGCATTATGCTTCTTATCTAAAGTAAATCCCGTATAACAGCTTTGGAGATCTCCCCTAACAATTTGAGTTAATGAAATGTCTCCGATAAGCTTATCATTTTCTCTTAAAAAGATTCCAAAAGGGTATACTTGCCCTTCAGCTGTCTTTTTTAGAGCTTGTTCAAGACGTATTTTTTGATGTTCTTCTGTATAAAAAACTTCTGGGAGCAATGGACAAACTCGTTGAAAAAATTCGCGATTTCTAATATGTAAGTTAGCTAACTCGTTGGCATCATCAGTTTTATAAAGCCGAATATAAATGTGCTTCCCTACTAGTTTCATAACATCCCTCCAACATTTTTATATGTCTAATAAGGAAAAAATATACCGTATACTATATACAGTTGGATATTATCAGGAATCATTTTGCACGAAAGAAAAGACACTCTATATGAGTGTCTTTTCCAATAGTTTTTAGCAGAAGCAAGAAGCTCCAACGATGATTAATAAAATGAATAACACAACTAATAAAGCAAAGCCTCCAGAAAAGCCACAACCGCCACAACTACCACCATAACCCATAATAGTTCCTCCTTTAGATAAGAGGGGAAAACTAAGGTTCACTCATGTATTTTAATGGATTCGTTTCATCTTATGTTTTTTCGTATTGATTGAGCAGGTCCTTTCGAAAACTATTCACATATTAACTATATTTTTAAAAATGAATAATTAAACTATAACAATAAATAGATAAATTAATATAATGTATTAATTCTAAAAGAAGGGAGGAATAGCCATGCAATTAGTTTGTTTTAAAATAGTAAGTGGTCAGTATTTCTTATTTGTAGAAGGTATTCAAATTCCTGTACCAATTCCAGCAGTTGCTGCAGCTTTATTAATTGGTTTAGGAGTAATTCCACTTTGTTCTTAATGTAAGGAATTCGGATCATTCCTATCTTTCCATTGGAAAAGCCTCAAGTATATGAATACTTGAGGCTTTTCTTATAATTGAGAAAGACACTTTAACGTGGCTGAAGATCTCCTGATTTAACTAATGCGGCCGTTACATCATCACCGAAAGTATTGAAACAGAATACTTTCTCGTCTATCTTATCCATTACTGTAGCTTCACCTATCTTGCCACCTTGAAGTTTAATAAAATAGTTATGTTCTTCTAAAATTTTACTAAAATCTCTGTTTGCCCATCTTTCAGTAATTGCTAATAGCTCTTCTTTATTCTTGAAATTGTTTCCGTTTAGAATGTTTCTTACTTTCTCTGCATTCTTTTTGGACATAGGGGTTGCTCCCTTTCCTTCACACGCTTTTACTTTTTGATGAGTCATGCTATGCATAGCTGAAATAACTTCTTCTTCAGTAGAAGTTACTGTAATGTGAAGTTGTGCATTTGAGCCTTTCACTTCTGCTTCATTCGATAGTGTGTCTTCTTTATTAAGCTCTGCAAAAACATGGTCCTCACTCTCAAGCGGGACTTCAGCAAACTGTAACATTCCATAAGTCATACCAGTTGCAAGTACTACTACACCTATAATAGATGCTAGCCAATACGTTAGCTTCTTGTCCATCTTCATTTCCCCTGTCTTCGTTTACATATCTTAACTAAAGAATACCATATTAAATTCCTTTTTATTGAAGTGTCTCTAATTTTCACTATAAAAAACGTTCAAATCGCTTAATATAAATATAACAACTTCACAATCATGACTATGCCTATTCTCATAACAGGATCTATATACGATGTCACTAAATCATCTGGTGAACTATTAGTTATTAGTACGGCTTTGCATCCTTATTCTCAAAAAGGATAATTATTGTACATACCAATTCTTATGTATGAAGACCCCAAAACAAGTGTTACGAAAAAAATATAAAAAAGACATCTTTTCTAGGGAAAGATGCCTTTTTTATATAAACCTTAATGTTCGTTCTGTAAAACCCTCGCTGCCTTTACTCCTTCTTTCTCTTCTTTTAAGAATAACGATACGATAAATGCAACAATAATAAAGATTAACCCAAGTGCAAATGCACCTTGGAACCCTGACGTTAAACCGTTTAACTTCTCTACTGGATCCAGTGGATTTGCGGAGCTTTCCATATACTTAGTTGTTCCTGAAGACATTTTCGAAATAAAGATAGCTGTACCAATTGCACCAGCTACTTGTTGCAACGTACTAAATAGTGCTGTTCCGTGCGGATATAAATCTGGTGTTAATTGATTTAAACCGTATGTTTGTGCTGTCATGACAAACATGAGTCCAACCATTAATACGCTGTGCATGACAATAATTTGTACCATTGATGTATCAGGAGTAATGCCTTTAAATAAGAACATTGCAATTCCTACTAAGACAATGCCGGGAACGATAATAACTTTCGGACTAAATTTATCAAATAGTTTACCTGCGATTGGTCCCATTATGGCGCTAATAACACTTCCCGGAAGCATGATAATTCCTGATTTAAAAGCTGTAACGAGTAAAACGGTTTGCAGGAACATCGGTAATAAAGTCATCGTTGAAAATAACGACATCATCACAATGACAATTAATCCAACTGATAATGTAAACATCGGAACTTTAAATGCTCGTAATTCTAAAATTGGATTCTCAATTTTCAATTGTCGAACGGCAAAAATACATAATGAGATAAGCCCAACAATTAAAGTGCCATACACTTTTGCATCGGACCATCCTAAATCACCCGATGCACTAAAGCTATACACAAGCCCGCCAAATCCTAATGTCGATAAAAGGATAGATGGGTAATCTACTTTTGGCCTTGTTAACTCTGAAACATTTTGAATGTACTTCATCCCAATCATAATGGAAATAATCACGATAGGAATAACAATATAGAATAACCAGCGCCAATTTAATGAATCCACAATTACTCCAGATAATGTAGGGCCAATTGCCGGAGCTGCCATCATCACGAGTGCGATTAACCCCATTGTCGCACCACGTTTTTCAGGTGGACAAATGATTAAAATCGTATTCATTAATAACGGTGTAATTAACCCCGTCGCTACAGCTTGGACGATACGGCCAATTAATAAAACGGAAAATGTCGGTGCGAATCCCGCAATTAATGTACCGACTAAAAACGTTACCATAGCGATCAAAAACATTTGTCTCGTTGTGAGCCATTGCTGAAGTAATGCTGTAATTGGAACTAAAACCCCAACTACTAACATGTATGCTGTAGAAAGCCATTGAATCGTTGAAGCCGTTACGTCAAATTCTTTCATTAATACCGTTAACGCATTTCCAAGTAATGTTTCATTTAATAATGCAACCATTGCACCTAAAAGTAATGCAATTAAAATGGGGGTATGTTTCAAATTAGAAGTATCAACTTTGCCACTTGTAGGGCTCTTAGTTGTCATATTCATTTACAGATTCTCCTCCTGTTTCTTACTTAAAAAACTTTAAATACACCAGAACACATGTAATATAATATACATATGTAGATTAAAAAGGGAGAATCAATTTTCAGCCACTGTATATTTAATCTACAAAAAAGGAGAATTGTAGATGAATGATAATGAAAAACAACTTGATTTACGTATTAGACGTACACATAAATTACTGTGGGATTCCTTATTTGAATTAATGACGCAATCAAAACAGAAATATAGTACGATTACGATTAACCAAATATGTGACCGCGCAATGGTACACCGAACAACCTTTTATAAACACTTCGAAGATAAAGATGCTTTATTAGCATTTGGATTTAAACGATATAGCAAGATGATTGCTGAAATACCGGTTTCAGATCGATTAAGTAAACCATTTCAAGTAATGGAACAATTTCTACACCATGAAGAAATCGGTAAAATATTAGAGACACAAATGTCTGATGAACAATTTATTAACCGGACACAGTATTTAAGTCACGAAACGAGAAAACAAGAAATAGAAGCGTTACATCAACTGCGCAAAAATCATACGATGCCAAATGATCTAATCATTGAATTTTATTCAGGGGCAATCACCTCATTAAGCGCATGGTGGTTTAAAAATGAAAGAAGCGTTTCTGCGGCTGAAATGGATAGGTATCTCCACCAACTTATTAACCGGGATATTTTTCAGTTTGAAGAGGAATAACTTCCCCATCAAAAAAAGGCTGTTTTATAAACAGCCTTTTTTTGATGGAATAAAACGTCGATAAATTTAAGTTACAAATATTCAGAATTGACATTAAAATTAAGAATGGGGATAGGGGTATGGGATTTTAAATTTTATACATAACGAGGGAATAGAAATGAAACTACAATTAAAAGCGGATTTAGGGCTACTACTAGTTACATTCTTTTGGGGTGCATCCATCTTACTTACAAAGGTTGGACTTGAAGGCATTGAAGAATATAATTTAATCGCATTACGATTTATTATCGCCTTTCTTTTATCAGGTTTAATATTTTACAAACATTTATTCAAAATCGATTTTAAAACTGTAAAATATGCATTTATACTCGCTTCTGTCTTATTTATCGTTTACATTTTCGCAACTTTCGGTACAAAGTACACAAGTGTTTCTAATGCTGGTTTCTTACTATGTCTCACAGTCATTTTCATTCCGATCTTATCAGCTATATTTTTAAAACACATTCCGGAAAAGAAAGTTATAGTAGGAATCATTTTAACGATAATAGGAATCGGCTTATTAACATTAACGAGCGAATTCAAGATCGGTAACGGCGATATATTTTGCATACTGTCAGCCTTATTTTATGCAATCCACGTCATCATCACTGGCAGCGTAACAAAACATGTGAACTCCATTGCGCTTGGAGTCATACAACTCGGCTTCGTCGGCCTATTTAGTCTTATTTTTTCATTCATTATCGAAACGCCAAAACTTCCTAGCACAACCAACTCATGGCTAATCATCCTAGCCTTAAGCATATTTTGCACCGCAGTCGCTTTCATCGTGCAAGTTATCGCCCAGCAATACACGACGCCTACACATACAGGACTTATCTTCTCATTAGAACCTGTCTTTTCCGCAGGCTTTGCTTTCATTTTCACAGGTGAAACGCTGACAGGAAAAGGATACTTAGGGGCTACGCTTATATTATTGAGTGTGTTAATTGCTGAGTTGGATTTTAAGAGTTTGTTGAGGCCTAATTATAAGAAGAATATAGAGTAAACATTTCAATATAATCAATAAACATACCCCAGAAAAATATGAGTTTATATTATTTTCATTCTCTTCACTTAGATTTTCTTTTTAGATGCTATCTTCAAACAAGGTAGCATCTAAAAAATGTTAAAAGGAATTTTCTCCCTAGTGTCTTCTTATATTTTATGTAATCTGCGTATTTAACCTTTTCTACGTTCTTTAATTACTTACTGAATATAGTCATACAGATTCTTCGCTAATAATAAACAAGTTACTGTAATGAAAAGAGCACGAACATACCCGCTTCCTTTTTTTATAGCAAATTTGGAGCCAACAATCCCTCCAGCAATTTGAGCAATCTCCATTATAAAACCATATGCATAGTTTACTTGCCCTACATACATAAACATCAACAATGCACCAACATTACTTCCTAAATTAAGAAGCTTCGCATTACCTGCTGCTTTTAAAAAATCATACCCAATAAATAAAAGAGAAAACATTAAAAACGAACCTGTTCCAGGACCTAGAAATCCATCATAAAAACCAATAGCAAAAACAAAGAAGGTAAAAATAATGACGTGTCGACCAGACAATTTCTTATGAGTGGAAATACTACCCCAATCCTTTTGGAATATCGTATAAATAGCGACCGCACCAAGCATAATCAACATCAATGGCTTCAGTACTTCTGGATTCATTAAATGAACGGTCCATGCCCCTATTATGGAACCTATGAAAGTGAGCGGAACTAATTTAAACGCCGATTTCAAATCAAGATTACCAGAACGATAAAACACAATATTACTAGTTGCACTTCCCATTGTCGACGCTAGTTTATTCGTAGCTACTGCACTTGCTGGATTCAGTCCTGTAAATAATAAAGCTGGTAAAGCAATGAGTCCACCACCACCTACAACTGAATCAATAAATGCAGCTACAAATCCAAAAACAATCAAAATCATTAATACAGATGGGTCTAAATAAAAATCCATACTATTAACCTCCCCTTTAGTCACTACTCGAATAGTAACTAATAATTTGCTAAATGTAAACAGTTATTGTAACGTTGAAATATAAAGTGAAACTTTAATCAGTGGGGGGGTTTGTTCATCCCCCACTGATTATTAGTTGAACCAATCGGGCTTTTACGGGCAGTTGATCCCCACCTAACTTCTTTGCTTCCGCTGAATTTTGAGGTGGGGGTCTTACTGCCCGTTAATGCGGGATAAAAGCAAACATCGGAGGACGAAAAAAGTGGACTACATAGTGCAACAGCTTAAAAAAATTGGTTTCAATGAATATGAAGCTAAATCTTATGTATCTCTTGTTAAACAAGGGCCTGTCACAGCCTACCAAGTGAGTAAAGATTCGGGTGTCCCAAGAGCGCGAATTTATGAGATTTTAGGTAACCTTGTAGAAAAAGGAATTGTCATGAAAGAAGAAATAAATGACACCACTCGCTATTCACCTCTACCTGTTGAAATCTTTTTACAGAAGGCGCAATCAGAATGGCAGTCTACATATGAAGGAATAAGTGATTCATTAAAAAAACTAGAAACTTCCGAAGAAAAAACAGATAATCGAGTGATTACTTTAAAAGACAATCAAACAATCATTAGCTATTGTCAGGCATTAATAAAAAAAGCAGAACGACGTATTGTCATTTCAATGTGGGATGAGATGTATGAAGCGTTAAAAGAAGATCTATCTGAAGTAGCTGATAAAGTTACAATACAAGGTATTACCCTACATGTTGAAAATCCCATTAAAAATCTAGAAGCCCATCGCATAACACCTTATACAGAAACCTTGTCTACAGAACATTGGTTTATTGTATCGATAGATTCTAAAGAGATGATTTATGGACCATCACTTGAAGAGCGTAATATTGCTTTTTATACAGATGACCCCGTTCATATATACCTATTAGAGGATTATGTATGGCATGATGTTTTAGTAAATCGACTTGTCCGACGTAGCCAAGATGACTTGCAGCAATGGATTACTGCAGAGAGAAGATCTTTCTTTATGGGGAAATGAGGAATATATTCAAGAGCAAACCAAAAGATTTGCGTATTAAACCTAACAACTTCTCCGTACAAAAATAGCCGACTATTATATAATAAATATTCGGCTATTTTTGTATAAATTTATACAGACGCTGCCATTACCCCAGCGATTAATGAGATAAACGCTTCTCCCACTCTTTCACCTTTTCAATTGTTACATCTAATTTTTTAGCTATTTCTTCTACACTCATTCCTTTAAAGAGCATTCCAGCTGCCGAAAGTGCTTTATCAATTTCTTCTTGCTTCTCTTGCTCATATAAACGACCTACTTTTGTCATCCGTAACCACTCCTTTACCTTTTTATATGCTTTCTTCTATTTTATCATCCAATCTCCACAAACCGCCCAAACTCCTTCAAAAACCTCAGCTTAAAACTCCCCACAGGCCCATTCCGATGCTTCGCCACATGAATCTCCGTCATCTCTTTCTGCTTCGTTTCCTTATCGTAATAATCCTCGCGATACATAAGTATAATGACATCCGCATCTTGCTCAATCTGTCCCGTCTCTCTTAAATCTGATAAAAGCGGACGCTTATCTTGCCGCGACTCTACAGAACGAGATAACTGTGATAACGCTACTACACAAACATTTAACTCACGTGCTAATAACTTAAGCTTACGAGAAATCTCACTAATTTCTTGAAATCGATTGCCCTTATGCTTCGGATCGCCCGTAATAAGCTGCAAGTAATCTACAATAATTAAAATCTTTTTATCACCGTGCTTCCTCTTTAACTTACGAGTTTGCATCCAAATATCTTGTACCGTAACGCCTGCATTGTCGTAAATCTCAAATGGCAACTCACCAATCTCCGCAAACGCCTTACTTACCTTCTCCCAATCTTCCATCGCAAAACGATGCTTCGGATTTTTCAGCCTGCCTCCTGACACTTCACCTACACAAGAAGCCATCCTTTTTAACAATTGCTTACTACTCATCTCTAACGAAAACAATCCAACCGCCGCTCCAGACTTTGCCGCATGCAGTCCAACATTAAGCGCAAACGCAGTCTTCCCCATAGAAGGACGCGCACCAAGAACGACAAAATCACCTTCCTGCAATCCGCACGTCATTTTATTTAACGATGTATAACCAGTCTCAATACCTGTAATCTCTTTTACATCTTGATGAAGCTCTTCATATAAATCAACTAACGCATCCTTCAAATCAAACTCACATACACAATCCTTTTCCTCTAACTCACAAAGTGCTGTAATCGTCTCACCAATAATCTTCTCACTCTTCTCCGCAATAAGACGCTCTCCCATTTTGTGCCCAAGAACACCGGCCTGATACATTTTCCAGGCACCTCGAACAAGCCCCTCATAATAAGAGAAATTGCTAGTAGTAGGCACACCATCCATTAACCCTATAAAATACTCCATTCCCCCGATACCCTCTAAAAACTTCGGATCTACCCGAGAAATGAACGTCACAAGATCAATCGGTTGCCCCTCTCCTTCCATCTTTCGCATTAACTGAAATATAGACTTATGTACTGGCATAGAAAAATACTGCTCCGTCAAACGGCACTCCTTAATAAGCTCTCCATCAATTAATAGAGAACCTAACACCGTCTTCTCCGCCTCCACATTTTGAATACTCATGGTCGCCACCCGCGCTCCGCTAAAAAGCGCTGCAACTCCTCCTCAGATGGCGCATTCTTCTCCCACTCCTCACACCTCGCCAAAAACTCCTCCGTCTCCCCCGTACTAACAGACAACTCCTTCTTCCGAAACTTAGCCGTATCCGCCTCAACCTCACACACTTTCGTAAACCCTTTCCCGTGCCACCCACGCAGAATCCCCTTCACATAAGCAATCGTCCGCTTATTATTCTCAAACGCAATTTGAAGAGCCTTCAGCACAAGCTCCTCCGACAAATCATCCATCCACGCACTCATTTCCTCCACCGCAAAAGGAGACAAACTACCGAAATGTTGCTCATAAAAAGAAAACACGCGACTTCCCGTTTCTTCCTCTATAACCTCTTCTTCCTCTGTCTCCTCACAAACTGGATCTGGCTCAACATCATCCACAGCCAAATCACCAGGCATACCGAAATGTGCTAAAAGCATCGGAACATTCAGCTCCTCCTCTACGCACTTCTGAAGAAACATATGTACAAACTCCTTATTCTTCACACCCTTAAGCTCACGAAGCACACACTTCTCCACATTCGTATTCGTCACCGGATTATAACGAAGCCAATTCAAAACGAATAACTCCCGCGTCTCCGCATCATAAAGAATCTTCCCATAATCAATGAAGCGCTGCACAAGCTTATCAACAGTCTCCCGATTATAACCCGTCTCCATCTCCGCTAACCGCTTCGGAAAAGGAAAAATCCCACACTGCGTCGTCTTCGAACAAGTTAACAAATAAACATAAAAATACCGCTCCTCCGGCGTCAAATCCAAAACAAAATCATCCTGCCAAAAATTCACCTGCACAGTACGATACACCGCCATCCTAATTCCTCCCGTCTCCGTTCAAAAGTAAAAGCCTCTTCATAATATATATGGGAGACTGGCTGGGTTTTTGGCGTGTTATTTCAAAAATTTTTTTGACTACTACTACGGTGTTTGTTGGTGTTTTTGTTTTGTTGTGTTTTTTCTTAGTGATTTATTACTTGGTAGGGGCTTGTAAGGGGCTTATGAGGGGCTAGTTATCGGTTACTTCAATTAGAAAGACTCGATCTGAGAAGCCGCCTCTTTCTTTTGCTTTCTTTTTACGGATGTTGTTGATTTCTTCTAGTGTTGTGCCTTCTTGTTCAACTAGGGCGTTTATTAGTTCTAGTAGGTCGGATAGTTCGTCTAGTTTATGAGGTTTTGTTTTTGCTTCGATGTATTCTGTTAGTTCTTCTTGTGTTTTCTTGCAGAGTTCTTTTATGTATTCGTCTTCGGGTAGGATTCTTGTTGTTGGTGTTTTTCCGTTGGATTTTATTATTTGTGGGATTTTGTTTCGGATTAGTTTGTTGTAGGTTGGCATGTGGGTTTCCTCCGTTTGGTTTTTCTTCTATTTACATTTATAGCCCTTGGTAAATCTTCAAAGATCTCATTAGGCATAAACACTGGTTCTTTTTCACTTGTTCAAATGTAGTTTCTATGTGTGAATAGCATTGATATTGGGAGGTAAAACACACAATACCAATGCTCCATATCATATCAGTTAGACACGGGGATTAACTTTAATAACATTGTTGTTATAGCTTCGGAACATTTTCTTCCAAAATAGTAATTCTGTTGTACTAATGCATATCTATATAGAACCTGTAAAAAAGAAAGTTGCTACAAATAAATGCAGCAACTTTCTTTATGAATATTCAATTTGCAACTATAAAAATCGTCCTAATTCTTAAGTATGGAGTTTACAGATAGATGTCCATAGCTTTAATACGATTTAAGTTTTCAAGGACATTGAAAATGGGGAATTTTTCAACAATTACTTCAGGAGTACCAGCATTTTCTAATCTATGAAGGTAATTTACTTTAACAATGAAATAATTTTCTTTGTAACTCGCCATTTCTTTTAATTCATTTCTTGTAATTGAATAGTAACCACTATTATTAAAGCTTGTCTTCACTTCTAATTGTAATGATTTCGCTTTAGTACTCACTTTAATATCATGACCTAATGATAAATCTCGAAAATCTCCATCGCCTGAATCGTATTCTAAATTACTCCATTCGGTTTTAGTAATTTCTTCTTTACTTTTAATACCAAGCGCTTCTAATAGTTTTTCATGTCCGTTTAACAATAATTTATATACAAACTTCTCTCCAGTCCAACCAATTAATTGTTGGTTTTTCTTACTTAGATTATTTTTTTCTTTAATCTGAGTAAGAGGCTTAGCATTTAATGATGTATTTCCATCTTTTTCATTACGATTCCGAGTCTCTACTTTTACCCCGTTAAGATTTCTAAATAAATCTTCATTACATATTGTTAAAAAATCTTCTACTTGGTCATTAATATATTTTTTTCCATCATTAGAGTGTAACACTTCACTCTCAACAATCTCCTGTTCTGAATTGGTATCATCAATATATGTACCTTGAGAAGATTCTTTAATAATAGAAATAAATTCATCCTCTTCAATCAGTTTAGGACCAAGTTTTGTTCGAGACAATTTTTTATTAAGATTCCATACCCTAAACATTTCGTAACCGTTATGAAAAATCTCACTAGGTATATTCTCCAGAATATTATCTAACTTAATTCGATTCTTCGTTAGTCTCAGTTTACTTTTTAATACGAATACCGAATCAAACTTAACAATCAATTCATATTGACTATCGTTCCAATTTTTTAATCCTTCTTTTGAATTTATATATTTGTCGTATAGAGTGGCTATTGAGTCTATAAATTCGTATCCTTCTGAATCTCTTCCAATAAAACAAACATAATCTCCTATACCCATCGCATCAAAATTACTTTTATTTTTTGGTCCTGATTTAAATGCCCAATAACTAGCATCGAGCTTTTCCCCATCAAAAGTAATTTTATTTAATACAGCATTATTATAATTTTCTAGTGTTCCCTCATTTCGAATAGGTACATACCAAATTTTGTTACCACCTAAATTTAGAACATTGATTACTTCCATAATTCTTTTATCCACCATATCAAAACCTCCCCCTCTAAATCGTGACACGAAATAACGACCACGAATAATCATTTTACAAACCTATGATATCAAGTTACATTAATCGTGTCAAAAAAGTTGTGTAACGATTATAAATTTGTGAATAACCAGCTGGAAATATCATAACTTAATGTCATAAATGAACGCAGAAGATATAATGTATATCACTAATTTTACAAAATAACCCAATTTATATATATCTGTTGAATCTGAAATAACCGAACTTGGATTAGAGCATTATTTCGAATATGCACTGGGTGATATAATATATACTGGAGATAAAAAAAAATGGTATAACATACACACAGACAGGCACTCTTAAGACAAAAATTATTGATAAGAAAGTTTTAACAACTAAGCAAGATATTAAAGATTTTAAAGATAGTATAAACAAGTTATCTTTTAAAATTAATAAAGAAAAAAACGATATTAAAAAAGAGAAACAAAGGCAACAACAAGAAAAAATAAGAGTAGAAAACGAAAGAAGAGAAGAAGAATTACGCCAAAGTTATGAGAGACTACAGAAACCCCAATATGCTTATATTACATTAGATGAATTCCAACAACTACAATTGGGCATGACATATGAGGAATGTATAAAACTTATTGGTGATGAAGGGAAATTAACCTCCGAAAGTTATAATTATAAAATATATGAATTTGAAGCTTTATCTGGTAAAGGTATCGCACTACTAAGCTTTTATAACAATAAATTGGAATCTAAAACACAAAATAGTTTAAATTAAACAGTAATTCTTCTTAAGTTTTAATGTCTTCCCACCTACAAATACAATTTCACAAAAAGTCCCTTCTTTATTATTAAGAGGGGACTTTTACACTTATATATCAATATCTAAGAGGCTATCTTGTCATTCAATTAGCTCACAGAATTTAAAATAAAAATATTTGTTCAATCATTTTTTCATATCCTTCTAAAAATATTGTTACATTAATAATTTTTCGTTACTCAATATAAAAATAGCAATACTCCACACCCCAAAACACAAAACTAATGTACATACGGTATCCTTTCGGCTACTATTTTCTATTTGATGTGTCATCAAATTTAAAAAATTCAGTTTGGAGTTCCATCCAATAGTTAATGTCTTTAACATCTTTAACAGTACTCACCAATTTCTTTTTAGTAAAATCTATTACATAAAAAGCATCTATCCATTCATTTACACCTTTATTCCTCATATTATTAATCTTCTGTTCAATTAACACCCCATAATCTTTTTCTCTATATTTAGAAAAAGAATTTAGTTCCTGATAATTTATCTTGTACTTTTTATAAATTAGTTTTTTTCCAGCTATATAAAAAGCCTCCTCGCCCATAACAGTATATTGTTTAAAAGCAAAATTATCTTTAAAAGGATTAGCTAGATAATTCAAAAAATCTTCTAAACTAGGTACCTTAGAAAAGTCCCACCAATGCTTTATTATAAAATTAACCCCTGTCTTGCTTAATCTATTTATATCCTGGATTAAAACAACAGGATAAGCAAAAAATCTCCAGAAATCTTCTCGAGTTAAAATGGGAACATTTTCATTTAAATGTACTCCAGAAAACTTCCCTTCATTTGTTAATAAAAATCCCTTTACCTCTTCAAAATCAGGTACATCAATATTCTTTTCTTTTTTTAATTTAGCAATAAATAAATCTTTATTTCTTTCAATAAATTTACAAATATAATCCACTTGTATAATGCCATCATATGTATAATTTAATTTTCTTAAATTACTTATACTTTCAAATTTCTTCATAGTGTGTTTGACATCAGCAATAAATAATGTTTTTTCATACATAAACATCAAATCAATCTCTATTGATAAATCTTTAAACTCTATATTCTTTGGATAGACTAAAAATTCGTTATTGTTCTTAAACAGTAAATTTTTTACTACCTTTAAATCATCTATAAGTTCAGCTTCATAAAACTTCTTATCTATGACTTTAGGAACAATATTATTTAGCAAATATGTAAATTCAATATCTGTGCCCCAATTTAAAATCAAATATTGAGATTTATACTTTTGAACAGGATACAAGTACAAATCAACTTTCTCTATATTCGATACAAAATAGTTCTCAAGAACTTTGTAAAACTGTTCCTTTGAAATAATCTTTTTAAAATCCTTGTTGATAATTCTCTCATAATTTATCCTTAACCAAGTTGATTTAGATGTATTAATATTATCAACAAATTCGCAAATACTATCCCAGACATTATAAATATCTTGAATAGTAATACCATTTTCTATTTCATCATCTACTTTATATCCAAAATCTTTATACAGAAATTCTAAACTTGTTTTTCTGAATAATGACCGGGTAAATCGCTCACCTCTTCTATCTAAAGATATCATTCTTCGCTGTTGTCTGTTAGCCTCATATAAAATCGACACTAAGTCGAGATTATTATCGGAGGATTCGAAAGTATAACAATTTTCATTTAATGAAAAATTGTATCTTCCACTTAATAAATCAAAAAAGTTATTCTTAAACTCTATTATCAAGCCGTATTCCATTATTAGCCTTTTTACAAACTCTTCATTATTATTTCCACACCTAATTTCCTGCTTTTTCTCTAATTCTATGCTATCAGCTAATAAATTAGTGTCGTATAAAAATTGACTATATATTTCTAAACACTTTTCATTTGAATGCCTTTTATATTCTTGGAAAATCAATTGTTCAAAATAATATAGTAGATTTTTTATGTCCTTTTTATTTTTACTAAGTAACTCATTTATCATTTGATTCTTATTTTCTCTTGATTTTTGATAAGCTGGTAAAAAATCCACGTATATTTTTTTTATATTTTGACAGAAATTCAACGCTTCATTAGAAAAATTAGAACAAATATACTCATCCTTTTCTATTAACTCCAAAAATTCATAGACTCTTTTGTAATCTTCCCCGGTAACTACTCAGCCACCTTTTGGTGTCTTTTTTTAATTTTACTAGTTTCATATGCCTCCCATTTGTAAATACTGAGTATATCAAACAGGGGGGTGAATAGGATGGTCGATCGAAAAATCATTTTAGATGCATATAAAAAAGGACCTGAAGCTGTTATTTCTTTATTTGAAGAAACATTCTCTAAGTTAGAAAAACGGATTCAAGAACTAGAACATGCTTCAAAAAAAAACTCTACAAATAGTCATAAACCACCTTCTACAGATGGTTTGCGTAAACCTGTTACAAAAAGTTTGCGCAAATCCTCCCAGCGTCCAACCGGTGGCCAGTTGG